>JBAZJZ010000001.1:300000-567161 GCA_041650995.1 Patescibacteria group bacterium | reverse complement strand
AAAGCCGTCTTTTGGATTTGATATTGGAGTGGCTTCTTGAAGCAGAACTGAGCGGACCTTTGCCGCAAATGTCGCATCTACGTGCCATATATTGTTTGTTTATTTTAATAAAGATTTTTTTAGATTATCATAGCCGATTAAACGTGTCAATAAAATTATGCTTATCAGTCTACTTTTTGTAGAGCCAGTTAAATTTTTCGCCATCTTTGTTGCTCTTGTTATCTCCATAACTTTTCATGAATTTTGCCACGTTTTGGCGGCGCGGCTGCAGGGCGACCAGACTGGCGAGCGAATGGGGCGGCTAACCTTAAATCCCTTAGCTCATCTTGATCCATGGGGCACTTTGGCAATCTTATTTATTGGTTTTGGTTGGGGTAGGCCGGCGCCTTACAATCCATATAACTTAAAAAATCAAAAATATGGGCCGGCACTCGTGGCTTTGGCCGGGCCGGCGTCCAACCTACTTTTAATTATTGTTTTTGGTTTAATTTTAAAATTTTCCTATCCATTTTTAGGGTCAAGCTCTTTAATATTATTTTTAGGAGCCCTGGTCGGTTTTAACGGTGTTTTGATGGTTTTTAATTTAATTCCCATTCCGCCGCTTGATGGCTCCCATCTTTTACATCTGATCGTAGATCGCCGTTGGCCAAATATTAGCCAATTTATGGATATTTACGGGCCGCAAATTTTGCTTGGACTTGTGGTTATGAGTTGGTTTTTGAATATTCCAATTTTCAGTTTTGTTATTGACCCGGTTTTATCTTTAATTGATCGAATTTTTGGTTTTTAAAATTACCCTTGACGGCCGTAAGGGATTTGTGTAATATTTACAATGTAAGAAAAAGATAGGTTCATCTTGAACGAGTTCCACTATCAATGGGCGAAGCGTGGCTAAAACTTTGCCCTGCATCAGGATGACAAAATTTTTCGATTTTTTGTCATTTTTAATTTACAAAAAAATTGTTAAGAAAAATAGGCATATGCCAACTATAAATCAATTAGTTAAAAGAAAAAGAAAACCAAATTTTAAAAAGACCAAGACGCCGGCTCTTCAGTCTACTTTAGATACACTACACCGAAAGAGAAAAGATTTGAAAAAAGGTAGCGCCTTTAAGCGTGGTGTTTGTCTTAAGGTAACAACTGTTACGCCTAAAAAACCAAACTCTGCCTTGCGGAAAATTTGCAGAGTCAGATTATCAAACGGTATGGAAGTGACTGCTTATATTCCTGGCGTTGGACATAATCTTCAGGAACACTCAATTGTTTTGGTCCGCGGCGGTCGTGTTAAAGATTTACCTGGTGTTAGATATCACGTAGTTCGCGGAGTTTATGACACCCAGGGCGTGGAAGGTCGAAAGCGTGGCCGATCAATTTACGGCGCGAAAAGAGGAAAATAATTTAATTTGATAAAACAAAAATAATTTTATGCGCGGTAAACGAGCACCAAAAAGAAAAATATTACCCGATCCAAAATATAAAAGCATGAATCTTGCCAAGTTTATTAATTATGTTATGGAAAGGGGAAAAAAGACCGTAGCGCAAGGAATTGTCTACGAAGCTTTTGATATTCTTAAAGAAAAAACGAAACAAGATCCTTTAGAAATTTTTGATCAGGCGACAAGAAATGTTACTCCGGCACTTGAGGTCAAAAGCCGACGCGTTGGTGGCGCTAATTACCAGATTCCAATTCCTGTTCGCGGTGAACGAAAAATTTATTTAGCGTATCATTGGATTATTGACGCCGCGCGACATAAAAAGGGCAAGCCAATGGCGGAAAAATTAGCTAATGAATTGAATGACGCCTATCAAAATCAAGGTGATGCCGTGAAAAAGAAAATGGACGTCCACCGCATGGCCGAAGCTAATCGAGCGTTTGCTCATTTCGCACGTTTTTAATTTTTGCAAATATTTATGCCTAGACAATACACTCAAGAACAAACAAGGAATATTGGTATCATCGCTCACATTGATGCCGGGAAAACGACTGTTTCCGAACGCGTTTTGTATTACACTGGGAAAAAACATAAAATCGGTGAAGTACACGAAGGCGCCGCAGAAATGGATTGGATGGAACAGGAGCGCGAACGCGGCATCACGATTCAGTCGGCCGCTACCACTTGTTTTTGGAAAGATGTCCGCATCAATTTGATTGATACTCCAGGCCACATTGATTTTACGGTAGAAGTTAAAAGATCGTTGCGCGTTTTGGACGGCGCGGTAGTTATTTTTGACGGCGTGGCAGGTGTTGAACCACAATCAGAAACTAACTGGCATTATGCCGATGGCTATAAAGTTCCGCGCATGTGTTTTATAAATAAATTGGATCGCACCGGCGCCGATTTTTACAAGGACGTTGATTCAATTCACGAACGGCTGACAAAAAATGCTTATCCTCTCCAATTACCAATCGGGACGGAGGCTAATTTTAAGGGAATTATCGATCTTTTAACTCGCAAATCTTATATTTATCACGACGAAATGGGCAAAGATATTTCCGAAGAAGAAGTGCCTGCCGACATGAAAGATAAGGTTGAGCAACATCGGGCGAAATTACTTGAAGCCATCGTGGAAAATGATGAAATTTTAATGAATAAATATTTAGCAGGGGAAGATATCCCGGTTGCAGATTTGAAAAAAGTTTTACGTAAAGCCGTCATCGCGAATAATATTGTTCCAGTTCTTTGTGGCAGCGCGCTAAAAAATAAAGGCGTGCAATTTATGCTTGACGCGGTGGCCGATTATTTGCCGTCCCCGCTCGACGTGCCGCCGATTGAAGCTTTTGATCCCAAGGATCACGAGAAAAAAATTACGCGTCGGCCGACTGACGATGAACCATTTACTGCTCTGGCTTTTAAAGTCGCCTCTGACCCGTATGTCGGAAAACTTTGTTTTTTTAGAGTTTATTCAGGAACAATAAAAGCCGGATCATATGTGTTAAATGTTAGTAATGGCGAACGAGAAAGAATCGGCCGTATTGTCCGGATGCACGCTAATCACCGCGAAGATGTGGATGAGGTTTACGCCGGAGAAATTGCCGCGGCTGTCGGTTTAAAAAGCACTTTTACTGGTCATACTCTTACCGACCCGGATCATCCAGTTATGCTCGAATCAATTGTCTTTCCAGAACCGGTTATTGACATTGCTGTTGAACCGAAAACCAAAGCCGATCAGGAAAAAATGGGTACTGCCCTTCAAAAATTAGCTGAAGAAGATCCGACTTTCCGCGTCAGAACTGATGAAGAAACTTTGCAAACCATTATTGCAGGCATGGGTGAATTGCACCTAGATATTATTGTTGACCGCATGAAAAGAGAATTTAAAGTGGAAGCCAATGTTGGCAAACCGCAAGTTGCTTATAAAGAAACCATTAAAAAGTCCGCAGAGGCCGAAGGAAAATATATCAGGCAATCGGGTGGCCGCGGTCAATATGGCCATTGCTGGCT
Source organism: Patescibacteria group bacterium (assembly GCA_041650995.1). Lineage (NCBI taxonomy): Bacteria > Patescibacteria group bacterium. The sequence goes on along the minus strand of JBAZJZ010000001.1, from coordinate 563,718 downwards.
TAGAGTTGAACCAAATGAAAAAGGAAAAGGTTTTGAATTTGTTGATGAAATTAAAGGCGGCGTTATTCCAAAAGAATACATCGCACCGATTGGAAAAGGTGCCAAAGAAGCTTTGGAAAAAGGCATTTTGGCCGGCTATCCCGTGATTGACGTGAAGGCTACAGTTTTTGACGGTTCCTTCCATGAAGTTGACTCTTCGGAAGCGGCTTTTAAAATCGCCGGATCTTTGGCTGTTCAAGATGGCGCGAAAAAAGCTGGCTTGGTTTTGCTTGAGCCAATGATGAAAGTGGAAGTTTTGACTCCAGAGCAATTTATGGGTGAAGTGATCGGCGATTTAAATTCCAAGCGTGGCCAAATTCAGGAAATGCGTGACCGGAGCGGGATTAAAGTTATTGATGCCATGGTGCCGCTCGCGGAAATGTTTGGCTACGCCACTTCTCTCCGTTCTATGACGCAGGGCCGAGCTTCTTATAATATGGAATTTGCAAATTATGCAGAAGTTCCGAGAAATGTCGCTGAAACGATCATTGGAGAAAGAGGGAAAAAATAAAGTTTAAATTTCAAGGAAATTTTTTTAAAACAACTATTATGAAAGAAATTTTTGAAAGACTATTTAGTCTAATAAAAAAAACAGGGGACAAGGTTGTTTTTTACGATTCAGCAAAAGGTGATGCTTATGTAATGATGAAAATGGAAGATTATGAAAAACTGGCGGAAAAGGGGCCGGTGGCAGAAGACTTGACAAATTTCCGCGCACCCGATAAAATAGAAAAAATAAATCAGGATATCGCTATGTGGCGTGAAGAGGTTAAGAATGTTATTGATATGATTCCGCCGCAAGAAGAGAATGAAACCTCGGAAAGAAAAGAGGAAGAAAACCAGTTTTATTTTGAACCGGTGGAGTAGTTGCCAAAAGGGAAGGGAAGTATTATAATTAAAATTAGTCTAAAATTATTAATTTGCGGCTGGATAAAACCCTGAAGAAATCAGGGGTCGCGTAAGGAGTTTTAAAATATGGCAGAAAAATTTGAACGAGCAAAACCCCACGTGAATGTGGGAACTATCGGCCATGTTGATCATGGCAAAACCACTTTAACGGCGGCTATTTTAAGTGTGCTTAAAGCACACGGCATGAAAGCTTCTGATAAAAGTGTTGACCAGATTGATTCCGCCCCAGAAGAAAAGGCGAGAGGTATTACTATTGCTACTGCGCACGTTGAATACGAAACCGAAAAGCGCCATTATGCACACGTAGATTGTCCAGGCCATGCTGACTATATTAAAAATATGATTACCGGCGCGGCTCAGATGGATGGAGCTGTTTTGGTTGTTTCAGCTACCGATGGCCCAATGCCGCAGACTCGAGAACATATTTTGTTAGCTCGTCAAGTTGGCGTTCCTTATATTGTCGTCTTTTTAAATAAGGTTGATATGGTTGAGGACAAGGAATTGATTGATTTGGTGGAAGAAGAAGTAAGGGATTTATTGAAAAAATATGAATTTCCTGGCGATACCACTCCGATTATCCGCGGATCAGCCCTAAAAGCTCTTCAAAATCCGAACGACGAAGAGGCTGCTAAGCCAATTTTGGAACTAACCAAAGCCTTGGATGAGTATATTCCAGAGCCGCAACGCCCAGTTGATCAGCCCTTTTTGATGCCGATTGAAGATATTTTCTCAATTGAAGGCCGCGGCACTGTCGTGACAGGAAGAATTGAAAGAGGTATGGTTAAATTGAATGACGAAGCGGAAATTATCGGCATGAAGGATACTCAAAAAACGGTTGTGACTGGGATTGAAATGTTTAACAAATCTTTGGATGAAGGCAGAGCTGGTGATAACGCTGGCATTTTGCTCCGCGGTACTAAAAAAGAAGATGTTGAACGCGGTCAAGTTTTGGCAAAACCAGGTTCAGTTACTCCTCATACAGAATTTGAAGCCGAGGTTATTGCTTTAACCAAAGAAGAAGGTGGCCGCCACAAACCATTTTTCAAAGGTTACAAACCGCAATTTTATATCAGAACTACTGACGTTACCGGAGAAGTGGAATTGCCCGCGGGCACAGAAATGGTTATGCCAGGCGATACCGTTAGTCTGAAAATTAAATTAATTGTGCCAGTTGCCCTTGAAGAAAAACAGAAATTTGCCATTCGCGAAGGCGGTAAGACTGTTGGTGCTGGCGTAGTGACTAAAATTATAAAATAATATCGTTTTATCCCGTCCCGCAATATTGCGGGACGGGACTTGACAAATATAAAATGGAAAACAAAATTCCTGAAAAAGTAGAAAAAGAAGAAGCGCGAGCGAGGATCAGAATCAAGATCCGAGCCTATGATCATAAAATCATTGATCAATCAGCAAAGACTATTATTGAAACAGCCTTAAGGTCTGGCGCTTCAATTTCTGGTCCAACGCCTCTGCCTACCGAGATTAGAAAGTATACGGTCAACCGTTCAACTTTCGTCCATAAGGACGCTCGGGAGCAGTATGAAATGCGGACACACAAAAGATTGATTGATATTTTAGAACCCACGCCGAAGACAATAGACGCTTTAACTAATTTGAATTTACCAGCTGGAGTAGACGTGGAAATAAAGATGTAAGTTAATTAGTTTAGGGAGAGTAAAGAAAGATGTGTGCCCGAATTTTTGGAAAAGTGATTTTTAAAAAATCAATCCAGAAACTTGGGCATGCAAAACCTCTACTAGCCTTTTAACTATTTGGAAGGTTTTACAATTAACCAAGAAATTATAACAACTTAGAATCCGGGTTATAGAAAACCGGCTTTAAGTTCGGTTTTTTGTTTTGAAAGAGGGAATGAGGGTTAATTAAAAAAACAAGATAGAGGGCAAATTGTTTTAAGAACTATGAAATTTATACTGGGTAAAAAATTAGAGATGTCGCAGAAATTCAAGGAAGACGGAACGGTCGTTCCCGTGACTTTGATTTCAGCCGGTCCCTGCAAGGTGACTCAGATAAAAACTGAAGAAAAAGACGGAGTGAATGCGGTACAGATTGGTTTTGACATTGTTAAAAAATTAAATAAACCAAAAGCGGGACATCTTAAAGATTTAGAAAATTTTAGACATTTGACCGAAATCGGCGTGGAGAAACCAGCGGAGTATACGCGCGGTCAGGAGGTTAATGTTTCTATTTTGACGCCAGGCGAAAAGGTCCAGGTGATTGGAATTTCTCGAGGCATGGGTTTTGCTGGTGTAGTGAAACGTCACCATTTCCGCGGCGGTCCGGCAACGCACGGTCACAAAGATAATTTGAGAGCGCCAGGTTCAATTGGCGCCGGTGGCGTGCAGAGAGTTTTTAAAGGTACAAGAATGGCTGGCCGAATGGGCGGAGAACGCGTGACCATTAAAAATTTGGAAGTTGTAGAAGTTGATGTAGAGAAAAATATTTTAGCTCTTAAGGGTGCTGTTCCGGGAAAAAGGGGAGCGATAGTTTTAATCAGCCAGAAATAATATATGCAGAAAGCAAAAGTTTACAACATGAGTGGCGAAGTAGTGGGTGAAGAAAAACTTGATTCCGCTTTGTTTGAAGTTGAAGCAAAAGAAGGTTTGATTCATCAAGCCGTAGTCGCCCAGATGGCCAATCGCCGGCAAGTTTTAGCCCATACAAAAGATCGCGGTGAAGTCCGCGGCGGCGGCATCAAACCATGGCGGCAAAAAGGTACTGGCCGAGCTCGTCAAGGTTCAATCCGTTCACCTCTTTGGGTCGGTGGCGGCGTTGTTTTTGGTCCAAGAAATGACAGAAATTTTCATCAAAAAATTAATAAGAAAATGAAAAGAAAAGCCCTGCTTATGTGTTTGTCTGATCGGGCGAGAGAAGAAAAAATTATTCTTTTGGATAAATTAGAATTGGATAATTTTAAAACTAAAAAGTTTTTAGAAATTTTAAATAAATTACCGAATAAAGGAAAAAAGACGTTGCTTGTTTTAGCCGATAATGATAAAAAAATAATTAAATCAGCTGCTAATCTGTCTTACCTTAAAACAATAGAATCGGTAAATCTGAACGTGATAGATGTGTTAAATAATGAATATTTAATGTTGCCGGTCGGCACACTGAAAGTCGTGCAGGAAATTTTAAAGAAATAATCAATTATGTCGCTTTTTTCTAGAACAAAAAAAGAATCACCCAAGGATGAAGGCAAAAAGGAAGAAAAAAAAGTTGTCGCCGCCGAACCGAGGGAAAAAAAGACGATTAAAAAAGAAATGGGAAAGACTTTGGGCGTGCTTATTAAACCCTTGATTACTGAAAAATCTTCTTACCTTTCTCCTTTTGGTCAATATGTCTTTGAAGTTTCCTTGCGAACTAATAAAGTTGAAATTGCAAAAGCAATTGAGCGAGCATACGGAGTCAAGCCAGTAAGCGTAAACATTGTCCGCGTTAAAGGAAAAAAGGTTAGATATGGAAAAACTCTGGGGGCTACAAAGAAATGGAAGAAGGCGATTGTCACGTTAAAGCCAGGAGATAAAATTGAGGTTTACGAAGGAGTATAATTTAAGATTTTAAGTTTAAAAGATGCCGATTAAAGTCCACAATCCAACAAGTCCCGGCCGCCGAAAATCATCGGGGGACACTTTTGAAGATATTACAAAGTTTGAACCAGAAAAATCTTTAATTTCTATCAAGAAGAAAAATTCTGGTCGAAATAATGGCGGGAAAATTACTGTCCGGCATCGAGGCGGCGGAACGAGAAGATATTTGCGCGATGTTGATTTTATCCGCGGCAAGTTCGATATTCCGGCAAAGGTTTTAGCTATTGAATATGATCCAAATCGAACCGCGCGCATCGCTCTTGTGCAATATAGTAACGGAGAAAAAAGTTATATTGTCGCGCCTCTTGGGCTCGCGGTTGGAGAAGAAATCATTTCTTCAAAAAATAAAATTGATGTTAAAGTTGGAAATCGCATGCCTCTCGAAAATATCCCGATTGGTACTATTATCCATAATATTGAGTTACAACCGGGCATGGGTGGAGTTTTGGCAAGAAGCGCGGGCATGGGCGTTCAACTTTTGGCAGTTGATGGTCCTTACGCGCAGCTCAAGATGCCTTCGAAAGAAGTGAGAATTGTTAAAAAAGAATGCATGGCAACCGTGGGAGAAGTTGGAGCAAAAGATAGACGCTTGATTCGTTGGGGCAAGGCTGGAAGAATGAGATATAGGGGGTTTAGACCAACTGTCCGCGGTAAAGCCATGAATCCAGTTGATCATCCGCATGGTGGTGGAGAAGGTCTTTCCCCGATTGGTTTGAAATATCCAAAAACAAGATGGGGGAAACACGCGTTAGGTGTTAGAACAAGGAAAGCTAACAAATGGTCGAATAAATTCATTATTAAACGCAGAAAGTAAATTATTAAATATGTCGAGAAGTCTGAAAAAGGGTCCATTTGTAGACCCCAAATTACTCACCAAGGTTTCAAAGTTGAAACCGAATGATAAAACCATAATCAAAACTTGGGCCAGAGCGTCAACAATTACTCCAGAAATGGTTGGTTTTACTATTGGTGTGTATAATGGGAAAATGCATCTGCCGGTTTTGATTGTGGAAGATATGGTTGGCCATAAATTGGGTGAATTTTCTCCGACAAGAAAATTTATTAGACATGGCGGTAAAATGCAAAAAGAATTAGAGCAGAAGCAGGTCGAAACTGCGAAAGCGGAAACATCAGCGGCCAAAACAGAGGCTTCTAAAAAATAATTTATGGAAATTAAAGCTCAAGTAAAATTTGTCAGAATGTCTCCGCGGAAAACAAGATGGGTGATTGACTTGGTCCGCGGTTTAGACGTTTCGGAAGCAATAAATCAGCTTCAGTTTATGACAAAGGCCGCTGCCACGCCGGTTTTGAAACTTTTGAATTCCGGCATCGCTAACGCGGTGAATAATTTTAAGTTAAAAAAAGAAAATTTGTATATTAAATCAATCTCGGTCGATGGCGGCCCGGTTCTAAAAAGATGGCGCCCTCGCGCTTTTGGTCGAGCAGCGCCTATTCGCAAGAGATCCGCACATATTAATTTAGTTCTTGGTGAAAGAGTGGAGAGTAAACAGCCAGCGGAAGCAAAAGTTGCTACGATAGAGAAACCTAAAGTAGTAGAAACCTTGAAAACTTTTACTAAAGAAAAAACAAAAGAAGAAGCTCGCGAGACAGAGACGGAATCCAAAAAGCAAATAGAAAAATCAGCACCAGTAAAGGGAGAAGCGAAAAAAACAAGAGGTTTTTTGAAAAAGATTTTTCCGCGTAAAACGGGTTCAAAATAAAAAACAATTAATTTACAAGCACAATGGGACAGAAAGTGCATCCAAAAATTTTCAGAACAGGGCAAAGCCAGATTTATACCTGGAATTCAAAATGGTTTGCCAAGAAAGACTACGTGGCCAGATTGCGGCAGGACGTAGATATTAGAGATTTTTTGAAAAAGACGCTTAAAGAAGCCGCGGTGGCGAAAATAGAAATAGAAAGAACAGCTAACGCCGTTACAGTTATTATTCATTCGGCAAAACCAGGCTTGATTATTGGCCACGCGGGAACAGGTATTGAAGATTTGAGAAAAAAAATCAAAGAAAAGTTTTTGGATAAGAAGACAACGTTGAATTTAAATGTTCAGGAAGTTCAGAATCCAAGCACTTCGGCGGAAGTGGTTTTGCAATCAATGATTGCTGATATTGAAAAAAGAATCCCTTTTCGAAGAGTGCTAAAACAATCTATTGGAAGAGTTGAGCGAGCTGGAGCCAAGGGAGTTAAAGTTGTTGCTTCCGGAAGATTGGACGGAGCGGAAATCGCGAGAGAAGAAACTCTTTCTTGGGGTAAAATTCCATTACATACTTTGCGCGCAGATATTGATTACGCGGGCGGAGCGGCCTTCACTATTTATGGCGCCGTAGGCCTCAAAGTTTGGATTTACAAAGGAGAAGTGTTTAAGTAAAAAATATGTTAACGCCTAAAAAAGTAAAACATAGAAAAGTTTTTAAGGGAAGAAGAAGATCAAAAGGTATTGCCAGCCGCAAGACTGAGATTAGTTTTGGAAAATTCGGTTTGAAATCAATGGGATACGCATGGATAACAGCAAGACAGATTGAAGCGGTCAGACGCACTTTAATCAGAGCTTTGAAAAAGGGCGGTAAAATTTGGATCAGATTATTCCCCGATAAACCCGTTACCACAAAAGGAAATGAAATTCCTATGGGTGGCGGAAAGGGTTCGGTAGATCATTATGTTGTTCCGGTAAAGCCCGGCATGGTGCTTTTTGAAATGGATGGCATTACCCCAGAAGCAGCAAAAGAAGTAATGAGATTAGCTTCGCATAAATTACCAATAAAAACTATTTTTGTTTCAAAATAGAAGTTGACTCATATGACAAAGTTTAAAGAATTAAAAAATAAAAGTGACAAAGAACTCGGCGCCATGCTTTCCAAGGCAAAGGAAGATTTGCAGACGCTTAAATTCAGGGTGGCTGGTCGGCAATATAAAAATGTCCGCGAAATTAGAGTTCAAAAACAGCTGATTGCACATATTTTGACTTTGCAAAAACAGAGAAAAACGCAAAATGTGGTGAAAGATGAACCGGCCATTGTTTCAAATAATTAATTTATTCGCTTATGTCAGCAGAAAAGAAAAATAAAAGAAAGTTTAAAGGAGTGGTAGTTTCTCATAGAATGGATAAGACAGCCGTCGTTGAAGTGATAGAAATTAAGGTCCACCCAAAGTATGGCAAGCGCTACAAGAGGAGCCAGAGATACAAAGTTCATGATGAAAAAAATGAATGCAAGATTGGAGATAAGGTTAATTTTGAAGAATGTAGGCCACTTTCAAAAGAGAAGAGATGGAGAATTGTTAAATAGATAAAAGTTTAATTTATTAAATATGATTCAGCACCGCACAATGTTAACCGTCGCAGATAATACTGGAGCAAAAAAACTCCAGTGCATTAAAGTTTTGGGCGGTTACAAAAAAAGATATGCGCGCCTCGCAGACATCATCACTTGCGTTGTGAAAGTAGCGGTGCCGCACGGAATGGTTAAAAAAAGCGATGTGGTCCATGCTGTGATTATTAGAATAAGAAAGGAAACGCGTCGACCGGACGGAACCTATGTTAGATTTGATGATAATGCAGCGGTTATTATTGATAAAAAGAGCAAGGAGCCAAAAGGGACGAGAATTTTTGGGCCAGTAGCGAGGGAACTTCGCGCCAAAGGTTTTACAAAAATTATTTCTTTAGCCCCCGAGGTTTTATAAATATATGAAATTAAAAAAATCAGATAAAGTAAAAATTATCACCGGTAAAGACAAGGGAAAGGAGGGAAAGGTTCTTGAGGTTTTTCCGGAAGAAAGAAAGATTGTGGTTGAAGGTTTGAATTTGGTGATTAAACACATGCGACCCCGCCGTGGTGGAGAAAAAGGACAGCGTATTCAGTTTCCAGCACCGTTTCGCGCTTCGAACGTGATGTTGATTTGTAGTAAATGTAATAAATTGACGCGGGTTAGTTATAAAATTTTGGAGAATGGTAAAAAAATAAGAATGTGCAAGAAATGCAAAGAGGTAATTGAATAAATCGAGATTAATTAAATATATGGAAAACGAATCAAGGATTAAAACAAAATATACCAAAGAAGTTATTCCGGAAATGAAGAAGCTTTTTGGTTATAAAAACAATTTAGCCGTGCCTAAAATAGAAAAAGTAGTGGTGACTGCCGGATTATCCGCTGGGCTGAAAGACGCTAAATTTTTGGATATTGTTGAAGACACTTTAAGAAAAATCACGGGACAAAAACCCGTTAAAACCTTAGCAAAAAAATCAATCTCTAATTTTAAGATAAGAAAAGGAATGCCGGTCGGTATAGTTGTGACATTGCGCGGCCAGAGAATGTATGACTTTGTTGATAAATTAATTAACATTACTTTCCCTCGAGTTCGCGATTTCCGTGGAATTTCTCAAAAATTTTTAGACAAAGAAGGAAATTTATCAGTTGGTTTCAGGGAAAACATTTCTTTTCCTGAAATTAGATCAGAAGAAATTGAGAAAATCCATGGTTTGCAAGTGACAATTAAAACCACAGCGCGGAACAGAGAAAAAGGATTAACTTTATTAAAATTGATGGGTTTTCCCATGCAGGAAGCATAGAATAAACAAAATATGGCTACTGAAGCACAAATTTCCAAATCCCTTAAAAAACCGAAATTTAAAACACGCGAAGTTCGGCGATGTTGGCGTTGTGGAAGAAAGAGGGGATATATGAGAAAATTTGAGTTATGCAGGATATGTTTTAGGGAACTTGCCAATCGCGGAGAGCTTCCTGGTGTGACGAAATCGAGCTGGTAGAATCGGTTAATTATTTAAAAACACAAATTAAACATCGCATCAATACTATGGATCCAATTTCAGACATGCTTACCAGAATTAGAAACGCCGTTCTTGTAAAAAAGGACGAGGTTAAGATCCCTTTTTCAAGGATTAAGTTTGAAATTGCCAAAATAATGGAAGCAGAAAAATTTGTAGGTGGGATAGAAGTTTTGGAAAAAGAAAGGCAAATGAAAATTATTTTAAGATATGATACAGATGGTGCGCCTGCTGTTAGAAGTTTGAAAAGAGTGAGCAAGCCGGGCAAAAGAGTTTACGCGTCAAAAGCGGATTTGCCAAGAGTTTTGGGAGGGATTGGTGTCGCGATTATTTCCACGTCGTCCGGACTTTTAACCGCTGCTGAAGCCAGGAAGCGAGGATTGGGCGGAGAAGTGCTTTGTGAAATATATTAATTAAAATTAATTTAAGCGATAATGTCTCGAATAGGTAAAAAATTAATTCCAGTTCCAAAGGGAGTCGAGGTAAAAATCGAGCAAGCTTTTGTTTTGGTCAAAGGGCCGAAGGGAGAACTTAAAGAAACTATCCATCCGCGAGTGTCTATTGTTTTGGAAAATAATGAGTTGAAAATAACCGTTAAAGATCCAGAATTGAAGTCGGATAAAGCGCTTTGGGGTCTTTATGGTAGCTTGATAAAAAATATGATTATAGGTGTGACAGTTGGTTTTGAAAAAAAATTAGAAATAAACGGAGTTGGTTATAAAGCAGCTTTAAGTGGAGAAAAAATTGTTTTAAATCTCGGTTTTTCTCATCCGGTAGATTTTCCCCTCCCCAAGGGTATCGCCGCAGGAATTGATAAAAATATTATTTCCATCAGCGGAATTGATAAACGATTGGTCGGGGCGGTAGCTTCAGAGATCAGGGCATTAAAACCACCGGAACCATATAAGGGAAAAGGTATAAAATATGTTGATGAAGTGATTGTTAAGAAAGCTGGAAAAGCGGCCAAAGCGGCCGGCGCTGGAGCATAAAAATAATTTAGAATTTTAGAGATATGAAAAATTTACAGCAAATAAAAGAGAAAAAAAGAGCAAGACGCCAGTCACGCGTCAGGGCAAAAATTTTTGGTGACCAAAAAAGACCAAGGCTCGCAGTTTTTCGAAGTGACAAACATATAAGTGCCCAGCTGATAGATGATGTTAATAGTAAGACGCTCGCCTCTGCTTCTGATTTTGCTTTGGGGAAAAAGGCGGTGGGTAAAAATAAGAGAGTTGTTCCGGTTGCGCCGAAAAATCTTGGCGATAAAACCAATAAAGTTGCGATTGCTTTTGAGATAGGAAAATTAATTGCGGAAAAAGCAAAAAAATTAGGAATTGAAACAGTGATTTTTGATAGAGGCGGTTTTGCCTATCATGGCAGAATAAAAGCGGTCGCTGATGGCGCGAGAGAAGGTGGAATTAAATTTTAATTTTATAAAGTCTAATATATGATGCCTAACAAAAGAGGCCAGGGAAAAAGAAGAGAAAAAGGATTTGACAAGGAAAAAGAATTTGAACAAAAAATTCTTGAGATAGCGCGTGTTACGAGAGTAACGGCGGGCGGAAAAAGAATGAAATTTCGCGCCTGCGTTATTGTTGGTGACAAAAAAGGCCGCGTCGGCATGTCTGTAGCTAAAGGATCAGATGTGACGCAAGCAGTGGCTAAAGCAGGGATCAAGGCTGAAAAAAATTTAGTAACCGTGCCGTTAAAAAACGAAACGATTCCTTACGAAATTAAAGAAAAATTCGGAGCAGCGGTTGTTCTTTTGAAACCTGCGCCAAAAGGCACGGGTGTTAAAGCGGGCGGAGCCATGCGGAATGTTTTTGAATTGGCTGGCGTGCCGAACGTAGTTGGAAAAATTTTAGGATCAAAAAATAAAATTAATAATAGCAGAGCGACGATTAATGCTTTAGGCAAGTTGAAATTAGAATTGCGAAAATAAATTTATGGCGTTAACATTACACACAATTAAATCATCTTCGGGATCAAGGAAAAAAGTAAAGCGAGTTGGGAGAGGTCTTGGAAGCACGGGCACATATAGTGGCAGGGGACAGAAGGGGCAGCGCGCAAGATCAGGTGGTAGAAAAGGCCTCAAAATTTTGGGTATGAGAAGGATTATTATGTCCACCCCGAAGTTGCGCGGTTTTAATAGTCCTTATCCTAAAATGATTGCCGTAAATGTTAAAGACTTGGAAAAGAAATTTAATGACGGGGAACGTGTTACGCCGAAAACATTGTTAGAAAAAGGATTAGTTGGTAAAATGAAAGTAGCGGTGAAAATTTTAGGTAGTGGGGAAATAAAAAAGAAATTGATCATCAAGGATTGTTCTGTCTCTGGGAGTGCCAAAGAAAAAATAGAAAAGGCAGGCGGAAAAATCATTCAATAATAGTTATATTGTCCAATCATTAATATGTGGCAAAAATTTATCCAAATTTGGAAAATTCCTGATTTACGCAAAAATATTCTTTTTGTCCTTCTGATGTTGGGCATTTTTCGTTTAGCCGCGCATATTCCGGTTCCGGGAGTTGACCTTGAAAATTTAAAAAAATTTTTTGAATCAAACCAGATTCTTGGTTTGTTGAATGTTTTTTCCGGCGGAAGCATGGAAAATTTTTCCGTAGTGATGTTGGGCGTTGCTCCGTACATCACGGCATCAATTATTTTTCAGTTATTAATGATGATTATCCCTCGTTTGGAGGAACTCGGGAAAGAAGAATATGGCAGACAAAAAATAAATCAGTGGACAAGAATTTTAGCTGTGCCGCTCGCGGCATTGCAAGCTTATAGCATGATTGCGATGCTTCGCCAATCAGCGAATCCTATTATTACGGACGTTTCTCCTTGGCGCCTTTTTAGCACGGTTATGACCATTACCACTGGTACGATTTTTCTGATGTGGATAGGTGAATTGATTTCCGAGAAAAAAATTGGAAATGGTATTTCACTTTTGATTTTTGCTGGAATTGTAAGCGGTTTGCCAGCCGCCGTGCAGCAGGCTTTGGTAGTGTTTGATGCTTCTCAAGTTTTTAACTTTATAATTTTTGCGATCATTGCGATAGTCACGATTGTCGGAGTAGTAATTATTACCGAGGGTCAACGGCAGGTTCCGGTTTCTTACGCCAAACAGGTGCGCGGGACAAAAATGTATGGCGGCGCTTCAACGCATTTGCCTCTTCGGGTTAATATGGCTGGTGTAATTCCGATTATCTTTGCAATTTCCCTGATTCTTCTCCCGCCGATGGTTGCTCAATTTTTTGTGCAAGCTAAGTCGGCTTGGATTGCCGGAGGAGCACAATGGGTGATTGATATTTTTCGTAATCAATTTATTTATGGCTTGCTTTATTTTATTTTAGTCTTTGGTTTTACCTATTTTTATACAGCAGTTATTTTTCATCCGCAGCAAATTGCCGATAATCTTCAAAAAAATGGAGGCTTTATCCCAGGCATAAGGCCGGGAGCGCCAACTGCCCAGTATCTTAGTGCGACGACTTCAAGAATTATTCTGGCCGGAGCGCTATTTCTCGCGATTATCGCGGTTTTGCCGATGATTTTACAACAAATTACCGGCGTGCAAGTTTTGCAATTTGGCGGAACAAGCGTTTTGATTGTTGTTTCTGTTGTGCTTGAAACTATCAGACAAATTGATTCTCAGCTTACTATGCGGGAGTATGATGGGTTGTAATTTATAGTTTGGAAAATATAGTCTAAAATCTAAATTAAAATCGTATGGGTTTTTTAGACATTATTTTCGGCAGTAACGGTAGAGCTAAAAAGCAAGGAATGCTTTTTACTACTTCAATTGAGGTAGAAAAAACACTTTTCCGTATCGGAACTTTGAATCAAGAACAGCGGTTGTTCGTAAAAAGCATTATTGTAAGATTTATGGGGTCTGGCGGAGTAACGGTTGAAGAATATCGGTTGCATGTTCTACCGGAACTTTCTAGAATGGTAAAAGCCGGAAAAATTTCTTCGGTTGATTATCAAAAATTAAAAAATTTAATTTACAAATAACCCACACAGTTTTTAGTGTGGGTTTTCTGAATTTATGCCCCGTTAGAAATCTTTGGTAGAAAAATTATTAAAATTTTTCTGCATAAAATAGCGGCGCATTATAGTTTATTAATATTTTTAACTCTGACAATTACTCAAAATTAAATTGTCAGATTTTTAACGGGGTATGGGAAAATTAAAATTAGCGCTTTTTGGCTCGCAAGGATCCGGAAAGGGCACGCAGGCGGAAATGCTGGCAAAAAAATATAACCTAGAAATTTTATCAACCGGAGAGGTTTTTCGCCAGGAAATTAAAAAACAAACAGAACTTGGTAGGTTGGCTGCCGCGTTAATTAATAAAGGACAATTGGTTCCCGATGAGATTACGGATAAAATTGTTCTCGGAGAACTTGCTACTTCAAAATATCAACATGGGTTTATTTTAGATGGCTATCCGCGGAATATGAATCAACTGGCGGTTTTGGAAAAAAATATTGGTTTGGATTGGGCGATTTTACTTGAAATAAACGATGATGAAGTTCAAAAAAGGTTGGCCAGCCGGAGAGTTTGCCCAAAATGCGGTGCGATTTATAATATTTTAAATAAACCTCCGCATCGGGATGAACTTTGCGATGTTTGTGGAGAAAAACTTACAGCGCGCGACGACGACAAGCCAGAAGCGATTGCGAAGAGGCTTCAAATTTATCACGCGGAAACAGAGCCTATTATAAATTATTATGGCAAAAAAGAAAAAATTATTAGGGTAAACGGGGTTGGCCCCATTGAAAAAGTTTTTGCGGAAATAGATAATAAACTCGAAGAAAAAGTTAAATAAATTCATGGAAAAAATAATCATAAAAACTTCAGAAGAAATAAAAATTATGCGGCAAAGCGGCAGAATTTTAGCGATGGTTTTGGAAGAATTGCGTAAGGCGGTTCGTCCAGGCATAACGACCGGAGAGCTTAATTCTTTAGCCGAGAAATTAATTTCCGAGCACGGAGCAGTGCCAGCGTTTAAACATTACCAGTCAAATTCAAACTCAACTCCGTTCCCAACAACACTTTGCACTTCAATTAATGACGAAGTTATTCACGCGCCGGCGCTGCCATCACGAGTTTTAAAAGAAGGTGATATTATTAGCCTTGATTTGGGAGTGAAATATCCCGCCGGATCAGAAGGGCTTTTTACTGATGCGGCGATTACCGTAGCTGTAGGTGAAATTAGTGACGAAAAAGAAAAATTAGTTCGAGTGACAGCTGAAGCGTTAGAAGCCGGGATCGCCCAAATCAAGCCGGGAAATTTTGTTTCTGATATAGCCGGAGCCATTCAAGGGCATGTTGAGAAAAATGATTTTTCTGTAGTGCGCGACCTTGTCGGGCATGGTGTCGGAAAACGCGTGCATGAACCCCCTTATGTTCCTAATTTTTTGGATCGTTTTTATAAACCAGTTGAATTACGGGAAGGCATGACGATTTGCCCGGAACCAATGGTTTGCGCCGGCGGAGCGGAAGTTGAAACTTTAGACGATGAATGGACTGTAGTTACCTCCGACCGCAGTCTTGCGGCCCATTTTGAACACACTATAGCTGTAACTAAAAATGGCCATGAAGTTTTGACGAGATTATGAATTATTTAGGAATTGATTACGGTGAAAAAAGAGTTGGGTTTGCCACCGGCAGTGATGAGACAAAAATAGCCTCGCCGTTTTTCGTTTTAGAAAACAAGGGAAGAGATTTTTTATTGGCAGAGATTAAAAGAGTTTGTGTTGAAGAAAATATTGGAAAAATTGTAGTCGGTCTGCCGCTCACCATGGCGAGCGAGACCGGACCGCAAGCAGAAGAAATTATGCGTTTTGTGGATTTTTTAAAAAATAATTTAGCGGTGCCAACAGAAATGGAAGATGAAAGATTTTCAAGCGCCATGGTGGATAAACTGATGGCAGAATCCGGCGTGAAAGAACGCGACGCCGTGGCGGCGATGATTATTTTGCAGAGTTTTTTTGATAGAAAAAAATGACGCGTCTTGTCCGAGGTATAATTTTAAGAAAACAAGACTATCGTGAAAGCGATCGTCTTTTTGTAATTTATACCGACGAGCTCGGTAAAATTTCCGCGGTGGCAAAGGGCGTACGAAAAATAAAAAGTAAAATGGCTGGGCACCTGGAACTATTTTCCGTGATTGATTTAATGGTGGCACCAGGGAAAACAAACTATCAAATTGCTGGTGCTGCCAGAGAAAAAAATTTTTTAAATATCAAAAGTGATTTAGGAAAAACCGTGCTTGCAAGTTTTTGTCTAGAAATAGTGGATGTTTTTACTAAAACTGATCATCCGGATTTAAAAATCTATGAATTGCTTTTGGAAATTTTAGAAATTTTTAATGAGGTGAAAATTAAAAGTTTTTTAAAATTATATATCTTATCAAAATTTTTTGTTTTAAAATTATTAACCATTCTCGGTTGGATGCCAGAACTTTATACTTGCGTTAAATGTAAAAATAAAATTACCCCGAGCAGAAATTTTTTTGACGCGGGGAGAGGAGGACTAACTTGCGGTCAGTGTGGCGGGGGTGAGCTACCGATTTCCACTGCGGCGATAAAAATTTCACGTTTTGTTTTAGAAAATAATTTTAAAAAAATAGTGGTGCTTAAAATTACCAAAGCGCATGTCGGGGAGTTGGCAAAAATTATTGATATTTTTACCGAGGTTCATCGGGATAGAGAGCTAAAAAGCCTTATGTGGATAAACTATTTGACCAAAACATTAAAGATTTGATAAACTCAATTTCAGAACGTTGAAAGGGGGCGGCGGAGGAGGAATCCTCCGCCGTTTTTTTGTACCCAAGGAATTGGGAGGAAGGAGTAAATGCTTCCGATGAGTTGTCCGGATGAAGGAACTCTGCTTCGGCAGGTGTTTGATCGGCAGGTGGAGCGACTCGTCGCAGGTGGTTGGCATACGGCGCTCGGGTGGGCAGAGAGAGATCTTCGACTCTATCTTTCCATGCTCGCCGATTCGCCCACGGGCCTTCTTCATGCGGTCGGCGAGACGATTCCCGAGCGTACCCCGTTTCTTGTCGTGATTCCTCACGCCATGCTTTCTGTCGCGAAGCAAATGGAACTGCTCGTCGTGGCAAAGAAGCACGGTTATTCGAGTCTCGAGTGTGACAAATTGTGGAATCCCGAGGGAATCGGTGAGTCGAAATCGCCCCATCTCATTTGCGACGTGGACGACGGCGCTGGGAATGTGGGCCGGACTACGGGCGAAGTTACGGGCGAGATCAAACGCGCTTGCCGGCACGGCCTCATTATGGAAGAAGCGATCGCTCTCGCTCTCCACTCACCGGAATCGCTCATTCATCACGCCTTCGCGTTGATTGATGCGGACTACCAGAGTGAACCGTGGTCAGGAAACGGCATTCGCCGGCAATGCGTGCCAGAACTTTGGCTTAGTTCTGGCGGTCCGACACAGAACTTTAGCCAGTTGGATAGTCGGAGAGAAGACCGCGGTGTGCCTTCCTGTCGCCGCCGGCTGTTCCTTGACAGATAGGAGCAGTTCCAACGTTCTCGCCGATTCAGAAAAATATTCTGGATCGGCTTTTTTATAAAATAAATTGACGTTTTTTGGTTTTATGATAAAGTTGAGGCAGAAGGAGGGCGAGATGGAAAACGAGAAAGAGAACGCCGAACTAAACATCGGCGCGACTTTTCCGTCATGGTTAGCAATCTTTCTGGCCGCGCTCGTCTGGGTGTGTATCGGCATCGTGAACTGGGATTACATCGCCGGAGGAATGAGCGGGTGGGTATTCTTAAGCATCGCGCTGCCTCTCACTTTCCTCGGCGTTTGGTTTATCTTAGTTGCAAAGGCGAGTTTCAAGTTCAATCGATGGTGGCGTGAGTTCAAACAAGAACTCGCAGTCATCAAGGCGCAGAATGACCGCGGCGAAGATGGTCGAGTCGCGGAAGGAAGGGAGTGAGAGTATGTACGCCGATCAGCAGCGACTGGTCGGTCTTTTTATCTTGATTTTGTTGGGTAAATAATCTATAATTAAACAATTATATGCAGACGATTTTATTGAAAGATATTAGCCAATATTTAGGCCAGGAAGTCGCGATTCGCGGCTGGATTTTTAATTTTCGTTCCTCGGGTAGCATTTTCTTTTTACAAGTTCGTGACGGTTCAGGCTTTGTCCAGGCGATTGTTTCTAAAAAAGAAGTAGCTCCAGAAATCTGGGAAGCTTGCGAAAAAATAACTATAGAAAGTTCGATAGAAATTTCCGGAACTGTCAGTAAACATCCCAAAAAAGAAGAGTATGAACTTCAAGTTAAAAATTTAAAAATACTTCAAATTGCTGAAGAGTACCCGATTGGAAAAAAAGAACATGGCCCGGATTTTTTGTTAGATCAAAGACACCTCTGGCTTCGCTCATCAAAACAATGGGCGGCGCTTCGCGTTAGAAATACTGTCATCAACGCGACTTATGAATATTTTAATCAGAATGGTTTTATAAAAATTGACACGCCGATTTTGACCCCGACCGCCTGCGAGGGAACAACGACCCTTTTTGAAGTTCCGTATTTTGATTTAGGAAAAGCTTATCTTGCGCAGTCAGGTCAACTTTATCTTGAAGCCGCGGCAATGAGTTTTGGCCGATGCTTTGACTTTGGCCCGACTTTCCGGGCGGAAAAATCAAAAACTCGCCGACACTTAACGGAATTTTGGATGATGGACGCCGAGGCGGCTTTTGTTAATCACGAGGGCAATATGAAAATTCAGGAAGAATTGATCTGCCATATCGTGAAAAAAGTTTTAGAAAAAAATAGAAAAGAATTGGAAATTTTGGAACGAGATATTTCCAAATTAGAAAAAGTTCAAGCTCCCTTTGGGCGAATGACTTATCATGAAGCGGTTAAAAAAGTTCAAGCGTTAGGGTCTGATATTAAAGATGGCGAAGATTTGGGTGCTGACGATGAAACTTTGCTGACTCAAGATTCCGACGTACCGATTTTTGTGGAAAAGTGGCCACGGCAAATTAAAGCTTTTTATATGAAACGCGATCCAAAAAATCCCGAACTGGTTTTGGGTTCAGATTTAATCGCGCCGGAAGGCCACGGAGAAATCATCGGTGGCTCGGAGCGTGAAGACAATTATGATTTATTGCTTGCGCGAATGAAAGAAGAAAAAATGCTGCTTGAAGATTTTCAATGGTATTTAGATTTAAGAAAATACGGCTCGGTTCCTCACTCAGGCTTTGGTTACGGGTTGGAGCGCATCACCGGCTGGATGTGCGGCATTCATCATGTTCGCGAAACGATCCCTTTTCCAAGAATGATTAATAGATTAAGACCATAAAAATTATTTATGACTCGCACGCTTATAAAAGACACAGTTTCAAAAATTGGCGAAGAAGTTATTCTTAAGGGTTGGGTTCATGTCCGGCGAGATATGGGCAAAATTATTTTTATTGATCTTCGTGATACGAGTGGTTTAATTCAGATAGTTTTTGCTTCCAAAGATAAAGAATTTATGACGTTAGCCGACAAGTTGCGGTCAGAATTTGTTGTAGCCATTACCGGGAAAGTGAATAAACGTCCGGAGAAAATGATCAACCCAAAAATGTTAACTGGCACAGTAGAACTTGAAGCAAAAAATTTGGAGATTTTAAATGAATCAAAAACGCTGCCTTTTGAAATTGATAAAGATACAACACCCGTCAGCGAAGAATTACGTATGAAATATAGATATCTTGATTTACGAAGCGAGCGGATGAAAACAAATATTTTATTGCGGAGCAAAATGCTTGATGAAATAAGAAAATTTTTGCACGAGCGTAATTTCGCAGAAATAGAAACGCCCTACATTACCAAAGGCACGCCAGAGGGCGCGCGTGAATATATTGTGCCGGCGCGCTTACATGCCGGAAAATTTTATGTTCTGCCACAATCACCACAGCAATTTAAACAGTTATTGATGGTCGCTGGTTTTGAAAAATATTTTCAAATTGCCAGATGTTTTCGCGATGAAGATCAGCGCGGCGACCGCCAGCCGGAATTTACTCAGCTTGATATGGAAATGTCTTTTGCGGAACAGGAGGACGTGATGAAATTAACCGAAGAATTGATGATCCATTTGGCAAAAACCGTGGTGCCGGATAAAAAAATTAAAAAGATGCCTTTTCCAGTTTTGACTTATGACGAGGCAATGAAAAAATATAAAACCGACAAGCCGGATTTGCGTGAAGATAAAAAAAATTCTAATGAATTAGCTTTTTGTTGGGTGATTGATTTTCCACTTTTTGAATGGTCTGAGTCGGAAAAAAAATTGGTTTCTTCCCACCATCCATTTACTATGCCGCACAAGGAAGATATGGATGATTTAGAGGAACATCCGCTTGATGTTCGCGCTTATGCTTATGATTTGGTTTTAAATGGTTATGAAGTTGGAGGAGGAAGTATCAGAATTCATGACCGAACGTTGCAGTCAAAAATTTTCCGATTGCTTGGCGTTGGTAAAGATGACGCCGAAGCGCGTTTTGGCCATATCTTTGAAGCCTTTACTTATGGCGCGCCGCCACATGGCGGTATTGCTCCGGGGCTTGATCGGTTGGCGATGATTTTTGCCGGCGAACCAAATATTCGTGAAGTGATGGCTTTCCCAAAAACTTCCGATGCCCGCGATTTAATGATGGGGGCCCCGTCGGATTTGCCGGAGCAGCAATTGAAAGAAGCGCACATTAAAATTGTGGAAAAATAATATGAAAATCGTTATTTGCGGCAGTATGACTTTCGCCAAGGAAATGGTGGCGGCGGAAAAAGAATTACGGAAGTATGGTCACGAAGTTATCCTGCCAAAATTTACATACGATTATGCTGATATGGGGACATCTGAAATAGTGCATCGCGAATCAGCTGCCAACAAAATAAAGCATGGGCTTATCCGTTATTATTTTGATGAAATAAAGGGTGGTGATGCAATTTTGGTTTTGAATAATGAACGTCATGGTATTCCAAATTATATTGGCGGAAATTCATTACTTGAAATGGGTTTTGCTCATGTTTTGAATAAAGAAATTTTTCTTTTAAATCCAATTCCAGAAATGGGCTATAAAGATGAAATCATCGCCATGCAGCCGATTGTTTTAGAGGGAGATTTAAGTAAAATTGAATAGTAAGTTAAGCGTAAAATCAGCAGCCAAAATGGCCGTTTTTTTATTTTACATTAAGCCATTTTTTTGCTATCATAAATATATGAAAATATCCCATCTCCAAAGGTATGTTTTGGGCTTGGGTTACGCGGAAAAAGACAAATTTGGCCGTGGAAAAATTTTAAGGTTTTACGACAAACAAAAACGGCCGCCCAAGCTGGATGATAGAGTAAATATTGTCACAAAATCCCTGGAAAGATTAATTGACAAGGGTTTTCTTATTGGCTACGGAGTCCGGACGCCTAAAAAGTGGTTTATTAAAGAAATAAAATTAACAGCGGCCGGAAGAAAGGCGGCGAGAAGTCTGCGGGGTAAACAAGCGGTGTTACCATTTAAATAAAAATTTCGTATTAAATATTAAAGAATATTTATACTATGGAGGCAGAAAAATTTTCAGGCACGATGGATAGTAAGGCAAAAAAGGAATTAGCAGTCATCCCGCTGGTTGACGTTGTTGTTTTTCCGAGAGTTGCATTGACCTTGATAGTTAAAAAGGAAAAGACCATGAAGGCGTTGGACTACGCCATGCAGCATGATCAAATAGCGGTTTGTGTCGCGGAAAAAAGAGACGTGGGAGACAAAATCACCCAAGACGATCTTTATTCCATCGGCACGCTTGCTAAAATAAGGGAAATTACAAAACAGCCCGATGGTTCTGTCCGAATCGTGGTTGAAGGAATGATGCGTGCAAAAATTACGGAATTTTTATCATTTGATCCGTTTGTTAGAGTTAAAGTTGAACCGGCGCCGGAACCAATGGTTAAAAAAACCGAACGGATTGAAGCCTTGATGTATAGCCTGATTAATCAATTTAAGGAATGTATTTCTCTCGGCGCGACAGTTCCGTTTGATGTACTTTTAGTAATTTTAAATATTACCGATCCTTGGGAGTTAGCGGATTTGATGACCATAAATTTGGATTTTAAAGTGGAAGAGAAGCAGGAAATTCTTGAGGCCGATAACATTGAGGGGAAGTTAGGAAAATTAGGGGAATCTATCGGTCGGCAATTGAAAGTTTTGCGCATGGCCCAAAAAATTCAGGCGGAAACCGGAAAGGAATTGGGAAAAATGGAAAAAGAAATGTTTTTGCGTGAACAGATGAAAACGATTGAAAAGGAATTGGGGATGGCCGGCGGCCGAACAGAAGTTGAGGAGTTAAAAGCAAAAATAGAAAAGGCGGGAATGCCTTCCGAGGCAAAAGAGCAAGCCTTAAAAGAGTTGGCTCGTCTTGAAAAAATGCCTTCCTTTAGTCCGGAAATTTCTTACATCAGAACTTATTTGGATTGGTTGGCTATGTTACCGTGGTCAAGAAAAACCGAAAGTAAAGTTGATATTAAAAAAGCTAAAAATATTTTGGATGACGACCATTATGGTTTAGACAAAGTTAAAGAAAGAGTGCTTGAGTATTTAGCAGTGCAAAAATTAGTGGGAAAAATAAAAGGCCCGATTCTTTGTTTTTCCGGTCCGCCGGGGACAGGCAAAACTTCAATCGGTAAAGCTATCGCCAAAGCTCTTGGCAGAAAATTTTTTAGAATGTCGCTCGGCGGTATTCGCGATGAAGCTGAAATTCGCGGCCATCGCCGAACTTATGTTGGCGCTCTGCCCGGAAGGATTATCCAGGGGATAAATACGGCTGGTACAAAAAATCCGGTTTTTATGCTTGATGAAATTGATAAAGTTGGCGCGGACTTTCGCGGCGATCCATCAGCGGCATTATTAGAAGCGCTTGATCCGGAACAAAATTATTCTTTTTCTGATCATTATCTTGAAGTTCCCTTTGATTTATCGGATGTGATGTTTATTACCACGGCTAATATTTTAGACACAATCCCGCCGGCGCTCCGCGACCGCATGGAGATGATTGAATTTCCTGGATATATTGAGGAAGAAAAATTTCATATCGCGGAAAAATTTTTACTCCCAAAACAATTAAAAGAAAATGGGCTCGAGAACGGTAGCAGATTGATAATTACCGAACCAGCTTTAAAGACGATTATCAGAGAATATACGCGGGAAGCTGGCGTTCGTGAACTTGAAAGAAATATTGCCGCCGTTTGCCGAAAGGTGGCGCGAAAAATTGCCGAGGGTGATCATAAAAATTATAAGGTCGGTATTTCCGATCTCCATCAATTCTTGGGGCCAGCCAAATATCACACGACTATGGCCGAGAAAAAGGATGAAGTTGGCGTGGCAACCGGGCTTGCCTGGACACAGGCTGGCGGAGAAATACTTTTGATTGAAGCGACTAAAATGCCGGGCAAGGGGCAGTTAATTTTGACCGGCCAATTGGGCAAAGTGATGCAGGAGTCGGCCCAAGCGGCTTATTCTTATGCTCGCTCACGCGCTAAGGTTTTCGGGATCAAAGATAAATTTTATAAAGATTCGGATATCCATATCCATGTTCCTGCAGGGGCTATTCCGAAAGACGGTCCCTCGGCCGGCGTGGCTATGGCTACGGCAATTATTTCAGTTCTGACCGGAAGACCTATTAAAAAAGATGTTGGCATGACCGGCGAAGTGACTCTCCGCGGCAGAGCTATGGAAATCGGCGGCGTTAAGGAAAAAGTTTTGGCTGCGCATCGGGCTGACATCAAAACGATAGTTTTGCCAAAAGATAATGAAAAAGATTTGGAAGAGCTTCCAAATAATGTTAGAAAAGATTTAAAATTTATTTTTGCCAAAGACGTGGATGATGTGTTAAGGGCGGCAATGGGAAAACAATTAATCCTTAGTAAATAATAATTAACGATTTTATTTTATTAATTTATGAAAAAAATCATTCTCGCGATCAGCCTCATCCTTCTTGTAATGCCGACAGCTGTCTCCGCCGACGGCGCTATTTTTCCGCCGCCAGATTATTGGATTCAAGAAACAGATCAAAAAGCCGTGATTTTTCACAATGAAAACACGGAAACAATGATTCTTTCCGTAACTTTCCGAGGAGACGCGGAAAATTTTAGCTGGATTGTTCCCACGCCTTCCCGTCCCGAAGTTTCTAAATCTACTGATGAACTTTTTACCGCCTTGGACAAATTAACGGCTCCAGAATATAGTTATCGGGTTACGCCGATGTATAGTGGCGCGGCGCGGGACGCGGCAACAGCTGAAGGTGGCGTAGTGGTTCTTGAAACAAAAAAGGTGGAGTATTATGACATCACTGTTCTTGAAGCTGATGATCCCGAGGCCTTAACAAAATGGCTTAAAGATAATAATTACCAATTTCCAGAAGAGGGGAAATATTTGTTTGATGATTACATTAATAATAAATGGTATTTTACCGCGATTAAACTTGATACTGAATCAATAAGCGGGGGAGTTGAAGCGCAATTGAGACAGGGCCATGCCGTGCCGCTTAAGTTTATTTTTGCTTCTTCAAAAATTGTTTTTCCTTTAAAAATTTCCGGCATTGCTGAATATTTTAAATATCCTAATCCCGAACCAACTCCGCTCATGATGGAAAGTGGCGAGGCCGGAAGTGCGAGCGCGGGTGTTGCGGTCGGTGCGAATACTGCCACAGTTGAAGCTTATCCGGTTACGGATTACTACTATCCACGGCAGCCGGGCGTGAATATTCTTCTTTACGTTTTTTCTGACCATAAAAAAGATTTGCCTGGATTTACTACGAATTATGCCAGTTGGATCAAATCAAAAGATATCGAAAAATTGGCAGTTGAATCAAATGGTGATTATTGGATCCAGCCAGAAGAGGGAAAATATTATCTGACAAAATTATCGCGTTATATGCAGCCGTCAGAAATGACTTACGATTTGTATTTTCGTGACGCGGATGACAACGATGAAATCGGAGTACCAGAAGCAGATTGGGAAAATGTTTTGACAGGCATTTTACTTTTCTTAATAATTCTTAGTATTTCTGTTGTGATAGGGGTGCTCTCGCCCGTTGGTTTGGTTTTTATTCTTTGCGCCTTGCTGCAGTTTTTTTCTAAACATAAGGTCGTCAAAATTGTCGCCTGGATTCTTCAGAGTTTAGCCCTTTTGACTACAGTTTCTTTGGGCGCGCTTCTCTTTTTAGGATGGTCGGCGTATAGAGCTGATTATTGGACGGGGACAATTTATGATTCAAGTATGGCGGCGGCGATTAGTGTTGTTTGGATTATTTTTACGGCCGCGATGATTGGAGTTATGGTTTGGCAGATTTCACGTTTAAGAAAAAATAAAAAAAAGTAAAAATATGGCCATACCAAAAAAACTCTTGAGTTATCTTGACAAAGCTAAAATTAAGTATAAAATAGTTAGACACAAAACTGTTTATACGGCTTATGACGCGGCCCAGACGCTTGGCGTGAAGCTTGGTGAAATTGCTAAAACTTTGGTGATAAAGGCGGATAAAATTTATCTTTTGGCGGTTTTGCCGGCTTCGCATAAGTTAGATCTAGGAAAGTTAAAAAAAATAGTTAAAGCGAAAAAAA
Organism: Patescibacteria group bacterium; assembly: GCA_041650995.1. Lineage (NCBI taxonomy): Bacteria > Patescibacteria group bacterium. The sequence continues at coordinate 538,747 of JBAZJZ010000001.1, read as the reverse complement.
TCGAGATTACCAGAGAAGGAATAATGAAAAAAGTATTTAAAATTAAGCCTGGCGCCGTAACGCCCTTTGGCCAAATTTATAAAGTTCCGGTTTATATAGATAAAACTATTCTTAGGGCAAAACAGATCATTGCAGGAGCGGGAACATTTGAAGAATCAGTTGCAATGACAGCAAAAAATTTTCTTAAAGCAACAAGTGGAATTATGGGAGTTTTTGGGAAGAAAAAATAAGAAGGAGTTTATTAAAAAATGTATAAGGTAAAAATAGAAAAATTTGAAGGTCCGTTCGACCTTCTTCTACAGATGATCGAGAAAGAGGAGATGAATATCACGGATATTTCTCTCGCTTATATTGCCGATCAATTTGTTGAATATATTGAGCGGATGGATAATCTTAATCCGGCAGAGATGGCAGATTTTTTGGTGGTGGCTGCAAAACTTCTTTGGATAAAATCAAAAGCTCTTTTTCCTTCGCTCGAACCTGAAGGAGGTGATGGGTCAGATTTGGCCGCACAACTTAAAATTTATAAAGAATACCGCGACGCATCGCTTGTAATTCATAAAATGATTTTAAAAAAACATTTTGCTTTTGTCCGTGAGCGGCCGTCGCTTGGAGCGGGGGATATATTATTTAATCCACCGGCCTGGCTTACGAAAGAAAAATTAATCTTAGTGATGCGCGAAATTATAGAAGACCTTGAACCGATTGTTCGTTTGCCGCGCGGCGTAGTTAAAAGCGCTATTTCTATCCAAGAGAAAATACAGCACATCAGAGATCTAATCCAAAAAAATCTTGAAGTTAGATTTCATACCATAATTTCTAAAGCAAAAGATAAGGTAGAAATCATTGTTCATTTTTTAGCCGTACTGGAACTTTTAAAGCATAGACACATTGTTGTTCGACAAGAGGAAATGTTTGGTGAAATTAATATTAAAAAAGGAGATAGTATAAAAATATAATTTATTTATGGCTAATTTGAAATCAAAAATAGAAAGTTTGCTTTTTGTGGCGAGTCGGCCCCTAAGTTTGAAAAAAATATGTGAGCAGGTCGGTGGGGAAAAAGAAGAGGTTAAAAAATTATTAGCAGATTTGGCGGACGATTGCGAAAATAATAAAAGAGGAGTGCAAATCATGGAAATTGATGGTGAATATCAAATGGCCACCCGTGGGGATTCTTCAAAAATGGTAAAAGATTTTTTAAAAGATGAAATGACTGGGGAATTGACTCGTCCGGCGCTTGAGACGTTAACAATTATTGCTTATCGTGGACCAATCGCGAAATCCGATCTTGAACAAATACGCGGAGTTAATTGCAGTTTAATTTTACGAAACCTCATGATAAAGGGGTTGGCGGAATCAAAAAATTCCGACAAAGGCGGAGAGCCACTTTTCAATATTACTTTCGACTTCATGCGTTATCTCGGAATTACTAAACAAAGTGAATTGCCTGATTATGATAAATTATCAAAGAGCGAAATTTTAGATAAAATTTTAAATTTATCAACCGACGCGCCGTCGCAAGATAAAGTTACTGTATGATGTTTTCCATCATTCTAAGTATAATCTTAATTTTTACTCCGTTTGTTGCGTATTCCCCAGGGAGCACCGAGACGACTGTTTCGGATTTAACAGACGAAATTATTGCGGAAGAGGCGCTCCATACACAAAGTGAAGGTGATGGCCAGCAATTTAGCTTACCAAGAGCTGAACCTCGCGCTCCTTGGAAGAAAGAAGATAGCCGGAGTATTGGAATTTTAACAACGGCTAAATCAGTATTGGTTTTTGACGAAGGTACGGGTACAGTTTTATTTGCAAAAAATCCTCAGGAAAAAACACCTTTGGCCAGTTTGACCAAGCTGATGACTGTTTTGGTTTTTTTGGATCAAGACCCAGATTGGGATAAGGTAATTCGTTTGACAAGAGCGGACGATCGTGAAGGTGGCATTGTTTACGCTCGTTCGCCGGAAGAAGTGACTGTTAAGGATTTGTTTAATATGGCTTTAGTTGGGTCAGTTAATAACGCCGCGATTGCCCTGGCGCGCTCCACCGGTTTGGAGCAAAAAGATTTTGTCGCGGAAATGAATAAAAAAGCAGAGGAGCTTAGCTTAAAAGATACAATTTTTGTTGATCCAACGGGCCTTTTGCCAGAAAATCAGGGAACGGCTCGTGATGTGGCAAAACTTGTTGCTACGGCCTTGGCGCGGGAAGAGGTCAGGTCAGCAACATTGCAAAAAAGATATGTCTTCAACCCGATCGGAAGTGGGAAAACTTATTATGTAAAAAGTACAGATGAATTACTTTGGAGTTTTTTAAATGATGAACCATATAATTTTATTGGGGGAAAAACTGGTTATATAGAAGAATCGGGGTATAATTTAGCGGTGGAAGTTATGCGCGGAGGACATAAAATAATTGCCGTGGTTTTAGGCAGTGCGACTGCGGAAGACAGATTTAAAGAAATTAAGGGTTTGGTTGATTGGGCATTTGTAAATTATCAATGGTAAAATCATACAATATTATATTATGCGCATTGGCATTGACTGTAGAACAATTTTAAATCCGGGTTATGGAGAAGCTGCCGGCGTTGGACATTACACATTTTTTTTGATAAAAAATCTCCTGAAGATAGATAAAAAGAACGAGTACGTTCTTTTTTTTGATAATTTACTTTCCAAAGACGCCGCCGAAGAAATGATTGTTGGCGCACCAAATGTAAAAATAAAATTTTTTCCATTTCATCAATATAAACATTATCTACCTTTTGCCTTTTCTCATCTTTTAACGGCAAACGCCATTGAGAAAGAAAAGTTGGATGTTTTCCACTCGCCGGCCTATACTTTGCCCTTGGCTTACAAGGGAAAGTCCGTTGTAACGGTTCATGATCTTGCTATATATAAAAATCCCGAGTGGTTTCCAAAAAAATTTTTGATAGGTCAAAATTTTTCAACTAAAACGTTGGTTCCGAAAAGTTTAAAAAAGGCAGAAAAAATTATCGCTGTTTCAAAAAATACCAAAAAAGATATTACGGAAATTTTCAAAATAAATCCCGGGAAAGTAGAAGTGATTTATGAGGGGGTGGAGTTTAGAAATTTGCCTTCGAAAAAAGAAACCGCCTGCGGCGTAGAGTCAGAAATTTGTTTTGAAGATTTAAAGGTAAAATACGGCCTTAAAGATGATTACGCCCTATTTTTAGGGACGATTGAGCCGAGGAAAAACATCGTTGCCTTAGTTCAGGCGTTTTGCGGTTTAATTTATAAAAATAAAAATTTAGAAAAAAAATACCAGCTCATTTTAGCTGGGGTTAGAGGATGGAAGTATAAAAATGTTTTTAAAGAAATTGAGGCGTGCCAAAAAAAGTTAGGGGAAAGCGGAGAGATAAAATATATTGGCTATGTTCCCGGTCGCGAAAAATTTTCTTTAATGAAAGGTGCCGCTTGTTTTATTTTTCCATCTTTCTATGAAGGATTTGGTTTGCCAGTGCTTGAGGCATTGTCTCTTGGAGTTCCGACAATTACATCAAATAAATCCTCTCTGCCAGAGATTGCCGGTCAAGCTGCCATACTTATTAATCCAGAAAAAGTTTTAGAAATTTCCAGTGCGTTAGAAAAAATTTTAGTGGATCGGAATTTACGGGAAGAACTTAGTAAAAAAGGGATAATCCAGGCTGAAAAATTTAACTGGAAGAAATGCGCTGAGGAAACACTTAAAGTTTACGGAGAAGTCGCAAACGTTTAATAAAAAATAAATTAAAAAAACCGACCGCAAGGTCGGGTTTTTGTCTAAATAAAATTTAATAAAAGAATGGCAGTAACAATGGCTTGAAAAGCTAGGCCTTGAGCAGTTGTTGGTTTGACTTTAATTAAATCATGGACAATAAAATGGAATCGATAGAAATTTTTAAAGAGTCTATCGGATAATTCATGGCAAGCGACTATGAAATCAGGAAGAATGCCACCGAGAATTCCTGAAGCGATACTTAAACTCGGAGCAAAGGAGTCGCCGTAGAAATATCGCGAAACCAATAAAGTAAATAAAATTATTGCATCTATGGCTACAATGCAGATGATTTTTCTAGCTTTGGACTTTTGGTCGCTCTTATATTCTTCAATCCAATCTTGATCGCCGTGAGGAATCATATCTAAAACAAAATGAGATATGAACCCTAAAACAAAAGCTAAAATTGGATTATTTACTTGTTGGCCGATTAAGGCGCCGGTTGTAGCGTGGACTGTTAAGAGCATAAAACTTTGGTGGCTGGGGTCGGGATCGAACCGACGACCTAGGGCTTATGAGTCCCTCGCTCTAACCAACTGAGCTACCCAGCCTCGCTACCGTTGGATTTATTTAAAAAAGACAAAAAAACTTGGTTGCGGGGGCCGGATTTATCGCCTCGCTCTTTAAAACCCCGCGGTTTTAATATTTCCGCAAATCGGGAAAACTACGTTTTCCCGACCCCTTTCCTACAAACCCGGCTTTATATAATTCAATTATTTTTTGGTTGCGGGGGCCGGATTTGCACCGGCGATCTCCTGGTTATGGGCCAGGCGAGATGCTACTTCTCCACCCCGCTATAATTTTATATTATATATTAGAATAACTAATATATAATATTTTGTCAAAGTGCCGATGGTGGGAGTTGAACCCACAATCCCGTAAGGGAATGCGATTTTGAGTCGCACGCGTATGCCAGTTCCGCCACATCGGCGTCAGTTTAGTCTTATTTTACGACAAAGTTGTCAAAAAAGCAATAGTTGGGTATAATGATTAAATCTTAAGGAGCAGATAATTTATTATGGCTCAAATTATTTCTATTGTCAACCAAAAAGGCGGAGTGGGCAAAACGACGACTGCCGTAAATTTGGGCGCTTATTTGGCACACCTTGGAAAATTTGTTCTTCTCGTGGACATGGATCCGCAGGCCAATGCTACCTCTGGGCTTGGTATTGATCATCGCAATTTAGAAAAGGGTGTATATGAAGCCATTGCCGGGGCATCACCATTTAGAAATATTATTGTAAATACTCCTGTTCAGGGTTATAAAGTTGCTCCAGCCACGGTTTCTTTGGCCGGAGCGAACGTGGAACTTGTTGGTGCTGATAGGCGGGAATTTCGTCTATATGACGCTTTGCTTGAAGCACGCAATGATTTTGATTACATCATTATTGATTGCCCGCCGTCGCTTGGGCTTTTGACAATAAATAGTTTAACCGCGGCCGATCATGTTTTTATCCCAGTTCAGGCGGAGTATTACGCCCTGGAAGGGCTTGGTCAATTACTTGAAACAATTAAATTGGTCCAAGATAACCTCAAGCCGGATTTAAAAATTTTGGGCGCGGTCATTACTATGTTTGATAGCCGCGTCGGACTTTCGGACGCAATTTTAAAAGAGCTGTATCAATATTTTCCAAATAAAATTTTTCGGTCGGTTATTCCGAGAAACGTCAGATTAGCCGAGGCCCCATCTCATGGTTTAACGATTTTGCATTATGATGATAAAAGCAAGGGAGCTAAAGCATATGAAAGATTGGCGCGAGAAATTTTGGAAATTAAATTTTAAAAAATTTAAATTATATATATGTCATATGGTCTGGGCAGAGGACTAAATTCATTAATTCCTCCAAAAAGAATAGTTCAAGCGTTTTCTTCCGGAGCTGAAGCGGCGCCACAGGGTGTTCGCCTCGTTGACGTTCCTGTGAAAAACATCCGGCCGAATCCGAAACAGCCGCGCGAAGATTTTGGCTATCAGGATTTGGAGGATTTGATAAATTCCATCAAGGAACATGGGATTTTGCAGCCCCTTGTCGTCACAAAAATTGACGCAGAAAACTATGAGTTAATCGCCGGCGAACGCCGTTACCGCGCCGCGAAATTTTTGAATTTGAAAACTGTACCGGCGATTGTCCGGACAGCCAAGGATCAGGAAAAATTAGAGCTGGCTTTAATTGAAAATATCCAACGGAAAAATTTAAATCCGATTGAAGAGGGCAGGGCATTTCAAAGATTGATGGATGAATTTAATTTAACACAGGAAGAAGTAGCAGTAAGAGTTGGTAAAAGTCGGCCAGTTATTGCCAATACTTTGCGTTTGCTTAGTTTGCCGGAAGAAATTTTACAAGCGCTCCGAAGTGGAAAGATAAAAGAAAGCCACGGTCGCACACTTTTGTCTTTACCCGACGAGAAATCACAATTAAAATATTTTTCTAAAATTTTGAAAAATGAAATGACTGTCCGCGACACAGAGAGCGCGGTAAAAAAAGTAAAAGGAGTGAGACAAAGAAAAGTTGATCCGGCACTCGCGGCTAAAGAAGAATTATTACGCGGTGTTTTCGGGACAAAGGTGGAAATAAAGAAAAGAGGCGCGAAAGGCCAAATAATAATTCATTTTTATAGTGATGAAGAATATAGTGATATAATTAAAAAAATTTCCAAAAGATAACATACAAAAAAACCACCTGCCAAATCGGCGGGTGATTTTTATTTTAATTTTTTTACTTTGTTTTCAGTCGGCTTTTAATTTTATGCCGGGCGGCGTTGGTTTTTACAAATTTCAGCCAATCGGACGAAGGAGTTTTTCTATTTTTATCAATTATAATTTCCACGACGTCGCCACTTTGTAATTTTGTATCAAGTTTTGTCATTTGCTCATTAATTTTAGCGCCAGCGCATTTGTCTCCAAGATCAGAGTGTAGGGTATAGGCGAAATCAACCGGCGTGGAATTTTCTGGTAAATCAATAACATCGCCTTTTGGCGTGAAAACAAAAATTCTGTTTTGGAAAACATCAATTTTTAAAGATTCTAAATATCTTTGATTCTCTTCAAATTCTTTTTTCCACCTTGTCAGTTCTTTAACCCATTTTAAATCTTTTGCAACGGGCATTGATCCTTTTTCGTCATAATACCAGTGCGAAGCAATACCAAATTCGGCTTCTTCGTGCATTTTTTTCGTTCTGATTTGGAATTCCACGATTTCACCGTCATCGCAAAAAACTGTAGTGTGAAGAGATTGATAGCCGTTTGGTTTTGGTTGAGCGATATAGTCCTTGATGCGTCCTTTTAATGGTTTCCATAATTGGTGAATAATACCCAAGACCGTGTAGCATTCAGCCACTGTTTCCACAATCACTCGAAGGGCGACTAAATCATAAATTTTTGAAAGATCGTCATATCCTTTTTGCTGTAATTTTTTATGTATACTCCAAAGACGCTTGGTTCGGCCGTGGATCGAATAAACTTTAATCCGCTGTTCACTGCTCTTTTCTCCTGGTGCGCCTAAAGAAAAATTGGCAATGGTTTTTAAAAGTTTTACCCTTATTTTTTTCAAATATTCTTCTTTGGCTTTGTAGCGCGGCGCAACTTCTTTTCTTAATTTTTCAAAATCTTTAGGATAAAGGTGGGGAAAAGATAGATCTTCGAGACGACCTTTTATTTCACCCATACCGAGACGGTTTGCGATTGGGGCATAAATTTCCATTGTTTCCATGGCAATGCGTTTTTGTTTTGCCGATGGCTGGGCTTCAAGCGTTTCCAAATTATGCAGCCGATCAGCGAATTTGATGAAAATCACTCGGACATCTTCGGCCATAGCTATAAACATTTTGCGCAAATTTTCTAAATACCGTTCCATGCCGCGATATTTTATTTTTCCTAGTTTAGTAATTCCGCGGACCATGAAAGCCACTTCTTCGCCAAAGTTGTGTTTTATTTCTCGGATAGAGATTTCCGGGTTTTCCGGACGAGTTTCTTCGGGGATATCGTGCAGGAGACCGGCGATGATAATATCTTGATGTAATTTCATTTCCGCTAAATTCATGGCCGTGGCAAGCGGGTGATTAATATATGGTTCGCCGGAAAGTCGCTTTTGTCCGTTGTGCGCTTTTTTGGCGTAATCAAAAGCTAAGCGCACCAAATCTAGGTCGGCATTTGGCGCGTAGAATTTAATTTTTTGGATTAAATCGTCAATCGTTATCATAACAAATTAATTTTAGATTAAAACGGGGAATTTGTAAATAACCCTTGACAAAATGACAGAAACTATGCTATGATATCTTTGTGATGCTAGGTAAGTCCTTTGTTCCACTTCGTGAAATAGAGGACCAACCCCAAATCAAAACACCCCGCCGCAAGGCGGGGTGTTTATTTTTATTCTTTTTTATGTTTTAATAAAATTGGCGGGGTCCGAGCAACCACCCTAGCATCACCATAGGTTTAGGGGTTACGGTCCGTCTCGGCCCTGTCTTTTTTATTTTTGACAAAATCAGAGAGAGTACTATAGGAAGTGGAGGAATTAATTATTAATTTTTTAAATTTATGACAGAGGGCAGAGAGTCTCCAGTTATAATGGAGGAGGGCGGTAAAGAAAAAATGCGGGCGCTAAGAGATCAGCAATGGATTCTTGAACACGGGGGAGATAGGTTTGGTTTTTCTCCGGAAGAAGCAACGGAATCCCTGGCTATATTAATTCGCCATCAGGGCAGTCTTGAGAAGTTGATGAACGTTGTCGAAAGAGAGAAAGACAGTGAAGAAAAAAAGCGAAAATTGATCAGTGGCTTGGAAGAATTAACTACAGCGTTGAGCCAGGCTCTATCACAGCTCAAAGAACTTAGATAAATTTTGATTATAATAAAAACACCCGGCGGAGGCCGAGGTGTTTTTTGTGTCCTATTATGTTTTTCTCCCACCACCCCTAACCCCTCCTCAGGCAGGAGGGGAAAATTATTTTTTATAATCGCATTCTTTACTGGAACAAGTAACGGTGTCGCCCTTTCCGTAGACCAATAAACTTCCGCACTTTGGACATTTTTCTCCGGTCGGTTTTGACCAGAGAGCGAATTTACAGTCAGGATAACGGTTGCAGGAATAGAAAGTTTTTCCTCTCTTTGAACGCCGTTCCACAATTTCTCCCTTGCCACATTCGGAGCAGGCAACGCCCGTGGACTTCACGAGCGGCTTCATGTTTTTACATTCAGGATATTTTGAACAAGATAAAAATTTTCCGAAGCGTCCGTGTTTTATGACCATGGGCGCGCCGCATTTGTCGCAAACTTCGTCAGTTGTTTCCGGTTCGGCCGGGCCGCCGTCAGTTTGGCCGCTGAGCGATTTGATATTTCGACATTTGGGAAATCCGCTGCAAGCTAAAAATTTTCCATAACGTCCCGTTTTAATAACCATAGGCGATCCGCATTTTTCGCAAACTTCTTCAGTCGGTTCTTCGGCCTTGCTGACATCTTTGTATTTTTGGTCAAGGTTTTCCTTGAATGGCATATAAAATTCTTTAATTACCGGGACCCATTTCTTTTTTCCTTCGGCAATTTCGTCCAGGTCGTCTTCCATGCGAGCCGTGAATTTAAAATCAACAATATTTGGAAAATGTTCCACCAATAAATCGTTCACCGTGAAGGCAATTTCAGTTGGTTTTAATCTTCGTCCTTCAATTTTTTCAACATAACCGCGATCAATAATTGTGGAAATTGTTGGGGCGTAAGTTGATGGCCGGCCGATTCCATATTCTTCAAGCGTTTTGACAAGCGAAGCGTCAGAATATCGGGCCGGCGGTTCGGTGAAATGCTGATTCGGATTTAACTTTAATAATTCCAATAATTCTTTTATTTTGAAAACAGGTAAAATTGTTTCTTGGCTTGTGCCATAAACTTTTAAGAAGCCATCAAATTTTATAGTCAAGCCGTTGGCGCGGAAAGTATAAGAAATTTTTGCGCTGGATTTTTCTGCTTCAATGTCTATAGCTGTGCCAATAAGCGCCCCGTCGGACATTTGCGAAGCCATAGCCCGCCGCCAGATCAGATTATAAAGTTTGAATTGGTGATCATCTAAATAAGGCCGGACGGATTCTGGATCGCGAGCGGCGTCGGTCGGGCGTATTGCTTCGTGAGCTTCTTGCGCGAGTTTTGATTTGGTTGTAAAGCGCCGCGAACTCGGAGCCAAATATTTTTCGCCAAAAGATTTTTTAAGGAATGCTCGCGATTCAGACAGAAATTTTTCTGCGAGATTGACTGAATCAGTTCTCATATAGGTAATCAAACCAACCGAACCTTCGTTGCCTAAATCCACACCTTCGTATAATTGTTGGGCAATGAGCATTGTTTGTTTCGCCGAAAAACCTAAACGGCGGTTGGCATCTTGTTGCAAGGTTGAAGTGATAAAAGGCGGCGGGGGAGTGCGTTTTGTCTCTTTTTCTTCAATATTGACCACGCGATAATTCCGACCTGCCAAATCTTTTAAAATTTTATCGGCTTCATTTTTTGATTTAATTGAAAATTTTTCTAAAACTTTGTTATTAATTTTATTCAATTTCGCGGAAAATTTTTCCTTACCATCATCTTTCTGAAAATCGCCTTCAATATTCCAATATTCTTCAGGAACAAATTTTTGAATTTCCCGTTCGCGTTCAACAATTAAACGGACGGCGACAGATTGGACGCGGCCGGCGGATAAACCTTTGGCGACTTTTTTCCAGAGAAAGGGGGAGAGTTCATAGCCAACCAGGCGATCCAAAACCCGACGGGCTTGCTGGGCATCAACCATATTTAAATCAAGGTCGCGGGGATTTTCTAGGGCTTTTAAGATCGCATCTTTGGTAATTTCATGAAAAGCAATCCGGCGAGCCTGTCCGGTTTTCGGCTTTAATATTTGAGTTAAGTGCCAAGAGATGGCTTCTCCTTCGCGGTCTTCGTCAGACGCGAAGTAAATGAATTTAGCTTTCGCGGCGGATTTTTTTAAATCAGTAACTGTCTTCTGATTTTTTCTCGGCACGACATAATGGGGCGCGAAATCATGTTCAATATCAATGCCCATTTCTTTTTGTGGCAGATCGCGAAGATGACCAAAAGAAGACTTAACTACGAAGTCTTTACTCAAAAATTTACTGATAGTTTTTGCCTTTGTCGGAGATTCGACAATGACTAGATTCATAATTAATTTTTAATTTCTAATATCTAATTTCTAAACAAATCCCAAATTTCAAATGACCAAATTTAGACATTAGACATTTTGTCATTGGACATTTATTAGAAATTAGGAATTAGGCATTAGTAATTTTGGCCTAAACTATTTTTTGATTTTTAATGTTTATTTGCCGAGCACATAGTTCATTCCGCCCAAATTTTTTACCATTCCCTTCATTTCCATAAGGGTTAGTATAGCACCAACTTTGGCTGTGTCAAGGCCTGAGGCGGCGATAAGCTTATCAACGTGAGTCGGTTCGGCCGAGAGATTTGATAAAATTTTCTCTTCTTCTGGGGAGGAGGGGAGAATTTTTTTATTTTGGGTAAAATCGGCCGCTTGGACTAAATTCAGTGTCTCCAAAATATCGCGGACTTCCGTTACAGCTTTGGCACCCAGTTTTATCAATTTATTCGGTCCAACAGAAGTGGGGTTAAAAATACTGCCAGGCACGGCGAAAACTTCGCGATTTTGTTCCAAGGAGCATTGAGCAGTGATTAGGGCGCCGGATTCTTCGGCCGCTTCAATTACAAGCGTGCCAAGAGAGAGTCCAGAAACGATGCGATTTCGGTGGGGAAAATTTCCCGGCAGAGCAACAGTACCCAGGGGATATTCAGAAATTATGGCTCCGCCGGTTTTTATAATTTCCGAAGCCAGAAATCTATTTCCTGTTGGATAAATACTTTCACTATCAATGCCAGAACCGAGCACGGCCACGGTTTTCCCGCCGAGCCGCACGGTTGTTTGATGGGCAAGCGCGTCAACTCCCAAAGCCAGGCCGCTTATAATATTAAAACCATTTTGTACTAATTCGCCGGTTAAAAGTGAGGTTAATTGTCGGCCGTATGTGCTAATTTTTCTTGTGCCAACAACGGCTAAGTTAAATTCATCATCAGCCGGTAGAGTGCCTTTAACATATAAAATCGCGGGCGGATTCCAGATTTCTTTTAGTAATTTTGGATATCCGGGATCGTTTATTGTTAGGATGGAGATGTTTTCTTTAACCAGCTTTTCCCATTCAGCGTCAGGATTAATGATCATTTTTTGAGCCAGAAAATCATGGATAATATTTTCATCAAGTCCGGCTCTTCGCAGATCAGAAAAAGAAGCCGCCCAGGCTTCTTTCATGGAATGGAAAAAATTAAAAAGTTTCATGAGGCGGATTGCGCCAATTTTCGGATATTTGGAGATAGCGACCCAGTATTTTAAGTCGTCTTGGGAGTTCATGGAAGGATATTTTATTTCCAGATAGAGTATGAAAACCGTTGTAAAATCTCGAAGCTTGAGTCTTGACAAAAAACAGCAATTTCTGTTAAGATATCAAGATATTTGAGATTGTGTTTGTGCCTCTGCCTGTGAGCGGTGAACGCGATGATCACCCCTCCTGATCTAGCAAGTAACCATAAGTTAAAGTTTTTTCCGTTTTCGGAATAGACTTTACGCTTGCAGGCAGTGTTACGGACAAAATCGTCGTCACACTCCTCAAATTAAAAGTTAAAAACGAAAAATTAAAAATTTTGGTATCCCGCAGTACTGCGGGATTATTTTTTTAATTAAATTTATTCATCGCCGCGCTAACTCCCTCGGCCAAAATCATAGCGACCGCCTCGGTTGCTTTTTTGGTAATATCGCCGGCGGTTTTTTCTTCGCTTTTGCTAAATTTTTTTAAAACAAAATTTGCCGCGTCAAAATTTTTTGGACGTTCCTTTGGTCCGACGCCGATTTTTAATCGGGAAAAATTTTCCGAATTGAGCGCCGTAATAATCGATTCCACGCCGCGGTGGCCGCCAGACGACCCGTCTTTTTTTACTCTAATTTTCCCGAGCGGCAAATCGATGTCGTCGTGGATTACTAAAATATTATCCGGTTTTATTTTGTAAAAATGCGCGGCGGCGGCAACGGTTTGTCCAGAGTTATTCATAAAAGTGAGGGGTTTTAGCAAAACAATTTTTCCCCCGCCAATCTTTCCTTCGGAAATTTCCGCGTTGAATTTTTTATTTAATTTCCATCCGGAAAAATTTTCATTCTCTAGTTTTAAATTTTCAATTATAAAGAAGCCAGCGTTATGCCGCGTGTTCTCGTATTTTTCCCCAGGATTTCCCAGGCCGACAATAATTTTCATAAAATTATTATTCTTTATTTTTTTTGATATGTCTTACGCCCAATTTTATTGGCGTGCCGGTAAAATCAAAACGTTCGCGGAATTTTTTTTCAATAAATTTTATAAAACCTTCAGGCAGCTCTGCTTTAGAAGTAGTGACGAGATGAAATTTCGGGGGGTTTATCCCTTCCTGGACAAGATTGATTAGTTTTGGCCGCGCGCCCGCGCCGGATTTTTTTCGGCGATGAATAATTGTCCAGTGCTTGGCTAAAGTTTCTTTTAGAAATTTTTTTAAATCTTCAGATTTGATAAATTTTTCTCTCTTATTTTTTATTTCAAGAACAAGGTCAAGAATTTTTCCAACTTTTTCTCCGGTCTTCGCCGACACAAAAACGACGGGCGCCCAATCGAGGTAGGGGAAGAAGCGATGGTAGTAGTCCACAAAAAGATTCATGGTTTTCGGTCCTTCTTTTTTTACCAAATCCCATTTATTGGCAACAATGATGAGACCGGCATTTTTTTCTAAAATCAATTCGGAGAGATGTTTATCTTGCGAGGTCATTTGTTCTTGAGCTTCAGTGATAAAAAGAATAACATCAGCCCGATCCAGGGCGGCAATGCTTCTTCGGACACCAACTTTTTCCAAGCCAGGATCAATTCGCGCCTTCTTTCTCATTCCCACAGTGTCAATTAAAAGAAATGGTTGATCTCGATAAAGCAAAATCATATCCTGCGGTTCGCGGGTGGTAAAAGGAACTTCACTGACGAGAACTCTCTCTTCTCCCAAAAGTGAGTTTAGAAGCGAAGATTTTCCGGCGTTTGGTTTTCCCACAATTGCCACTTTAATCGGTGTCACGGCGGAGATTTCTTCAGGTGTTTTTTCGTCAAATTTTTCTTTTTTTAAAAATTTAAAAATTTTATCAAGCAGATCTCCCGTTCCGGCGCCATTCGCGGCGGAAACGGCCAGGGGTTTTCCGAAAGTAAGTTTTAACCATTCTTTATTTTCTACTTCGTCAAAAAGTTTCGGTGTATCAGCTTTGTTGCCAACCAGGAGAACAGGTTTTTTTAATTTTTTTAAAAATTTCGCGATGGCGCGGTCTTGAGGCATAAGGCCATCTTTTAAATCAACCAAAAAAAGCGCCAGGTCGGCTTTTTGGATGGCAATATCCACTTGTTTTTTTATGCCTCCAGAAAAAAATTCCGCAGCTTCCAGACCGCCGGTATCAACAACTTCAAAATCACGGCCGCGCCAACGAGCTTGACCGTAATTTCGATCGCGAGTTGTTCCGGCCAGGGGGGAGACAATTGCTTTCGGCCGTTCAAGCAGGCGATTAAAGAGGGTTGATTTTCCCACGTTGGCTCGGCCAACAATAGCAACAGTAAATTTCATGGTTATTTAGAAAGTGACGTTTTTACCAAGGATAATTAAAAAGTCAGTTGAATTATTTGCCGCCGTTGTAGAAGAATCAAAAAGGGCGATTTCTCCAGGAGTAGTTGAATTTGTAAGCCATGAGGGAATAGAAAGAGAAACCTCAGCGTTTAATTTTTCTTTTAAAAAATTCAGGTTGTCATTTTTTGCCCCTTCGGTCAGATCGTAAATAATGGTCTTTTCATGGTTTTGTTCGGCGGCGTTACTTACTTTTGATATTTTGTAATCAAATTTTTTGAGCATTTCAGCAGTGCGTGAAGCTAAGCCAGCTATCTTTGTTCCATTTTGAATTTCAAGGTAAGTTGGTTTGGGTTTATCTTCAAAATTTATTTCAGAGGCGACATTAAAAATATTTTTTACTAAAAATTGTATTTCACTGAAATTTCCCGCCCGCGGTTCCAGGACATAGGCGCCGTCAATGTTCGCGGCCACAAGCAGTCCTTCTTGATCGGCGGTTAAAACTTGATGGATAATTTTTTCCGTATCAACGTCGCGCGCCAAGTGGCTCATTCGCACAATTTCCCACATTTCCATATTTGTATCAATGGAATTTTTTACTGCGTCAAAAATACTTTGGATTTTAATGGGATTTAAAAGTGTGCTGAAAGAAAGAATTTTTTCTTTTAAGGCCACGAGAATTTTTTGCTGGCGCCTGCTTCGAGCGAAATCTGATGCTTCGCCATTCGTGCCATGGCGGGAGCGGACGAATTTTAAAGCCGTATCGCCGTCCATTGTTTGCCAGCCTTCTTCAAAGGTAAGAGTTTGATATTTTTCGTCGGCAGTCGGATATTTGTAGTCAGTGAAAGATCGGTCAACATATACAGAAACTCCACCCAGTTTATCAATTAAAGTTTCAAAGCCCTGGAAATCGGCTCGTATATAATAATGTATAGGAATATCCAATACTTCACTTACAACCGCCATAGCAGCTTCACCGCCGCTGCCTTTTTCTTTGGCTTCGGCAAAAGCGTTAACATTATTTATTTTCCGCCAGCCGTAGCCAGACATGGGAACAGCTAAATCGCGGGGGATGGAAATCATGGCAACTTTTTTTTCTTTGGGCTGGAAGCTGGCAACAATCATTGTGTCGGTAAGATACGCGCCATCGTGTCCCGCCCCGCCCATGCCCAGCAGTAAAAAATTTATTCGGCCGTCTTTTTCTCCATTTAAAATTTTATCTTCGCTTCTGATTAACTTTCCAATCTGGCTAACCCACTCGGTAATGTTGCTAAATTCAAAAGTTTGCAGCGCCGCGCCAATTTTTAAAAAGGGATTGAAATTTCCTTTTAAGAAAGTTGTCTGAACCAAAAAAAGCGGGGCGATAACCGCGCAGGCAATCGCCGATTTCCAGAAAATAGACAGACCCTTTTTGGGAGTTGGCGCTAGATTTTTTTCCAGGAGATTTATCTTCATTATTTTTTGAGGTAAAAATTATTTGGTATTTTTCCATTATATAACAAAATCAGTAAAAGGCGAAATTTTAATATTTTTTAAGTTAAAATCGACTATATTTCGGGTATAAAAAATAACTTGCTTTTATAAAGTTCGCGTGCTATAATGTGGATATTAAAATATAAATTTGGTAAAGGCAAGAGAGTCTTGCTTAAATTTTGTTACTTCGTCCCTTGCGGACGATTAGCTCAGCTGGTTAGAGCGTTCGATTCACATTCGAAAGGTCGGAGGTTCGAATCCTCCATCGTCCACCAAAAAAATTTCCTGATATTAATTTAACGTTAATAAATTATGCCAATATTAAATAAAAATTTACCCGAACAAGCTGAACCGCCGGTAGAATCCGGAAATCAAATTAAAAAAGAAAATACTATAAAGCGTTTTACAGAGTATACGTTGGAAATAATAAAGGTGATTTTGATTTCTCTGGCCATCATCGTGCCGGTGCGATATTTTTTAATCCAGCCGTTTTACGTCAAGGGCGCGTCCATGGAGCCGAATTTTTTCGATCATGAATATTTGATTATTAATGAAATAAGTTATCGCTTTAACGAACCGGAAAGGGGAGATATTGTGGTTTTCAAATATCCGCGGGACCCGAGCCAGTATTTTATAAAAAGAATTCTTGGTTTACCTAACGAGACGCTGGAAATAAAAGACGGAAAAATTACGGTTTTTAACAGCGAAAATCGAGAAGGATTACGCCTTGAAGAAGACTATTTAGATGATGATGTTAAAACTTTTGGTGATCGGACGATTTCTCTTGGTATGGACGAGTATTTTATAATGGGCGACAACCGTCTGGCGAGTTTTGATTCAAGAAGTTTTGGCCCGATTAAAAGAGAAAGTATTGTTGGTAAGGTGTGGTTTAGGGGTTGGCCATTCAATAAGTTAAAAGTTTTTGAAACACCCGAGTATAATCAGTAATTAAGTATGGCAAAAAAAGTAAAAATTCAAAAAAAAGCAAAAAAGCCGCGAGTAGCGGTTAAAAAGCAGAAAAAAGGTAAAGCTGTTGGTCCGCAAAAAACAAGAGTTTTTCAGACGCTTCGGGGGATGAAAGATCTTTTGCCGGGAGAATATAAGTATTGGCATTTAGTTAAAACTCGGGCGGAAAATTTTTCTAATAATTACGGTTATGAATTTATTGAGACGCCGATTTTGGAAGAAACAGCTTTATTTAACCGGGCGGTTGGCGGAGAAACAGACATTGTTGGCAAGGAAATGTTTACCTTTACTGATCGCGGCGGAGAAAATGTATGTCTGCGGCCCGAAGCAACGGCTTCTATCGCGAGAGCTTATGTTCAGCATGGCATGATAAATCTTCCGCAACCGGTAAAATTCTTTTATTTTGGTCCGATGTTTCGCCATGAACGTCCGCAAGCTGGCCGGCTTCGATCGTTCCATCAGTTTGGCTTTGAATCTTTGGGTGATGGCAATGCTGTGATTGACGCGGAAATAATTTTTTTAACCTACAACTTGATCCAGTCTTTGGGATTAAAAATTAATGTTCAGATAAATAGCATTGGTTGCTCCAAGTGCCGTGAGTCTTATAAAAATAAATTAGTAAATTATTATCGCGAGCGCCGGAGCTCGCTTTGCGAAGAATGTAAAAAAAGATTAATTAAAAATCCTTTGCGCATTTTAGATTGTAAAGAAGCGGGTTGTGAGCCGTTGAAAGAAGGTGCGCCGCAAATTGTTGATTATCTTTGTGATGATTGTAAAAATCATTTTGTTCGAGTTTTGGAATATCTTGACGACGCGGCTGTTCCTTATAATTTGAACCCATATCTTGTGCGCGGCCTGGATTATTACACTAAAACCGTTTTTGAATTTTTTTCTGAAGAAAATCAGGCTACGGACCAAAAATTAGAAGCTTTGGGTGGAGGGGGGAGATATGACAACCTGGTTGAGATTTTGGGTGGTCGACCTACTCCGGCTTGCGGCGTGGCGCTCGGCGTGGAACGGTTGATTTTGAAAATAAAAGAAAACAACATTGAAGTTCCTCCACTTACCGTTCCGGATATTTTCTTGGCGCAGCTTGGTGAACAAGCGAGAAAGAAAAGTTTTGCCCTGATTGAGGATTTGCGTCGTGCCGGATTTTATATTACTCATGGCTTGACTAAAGAGGGATTAAAAAAGCAGCTTGAAATTGCCAATAAGCTTGGCGCGAAGTACGCGTTGCTTTTAGGTCAAAAAGAAGTGCTTGATGGCACAATTATCATTAGGGATATGGAGGGTGGTTCTCAAGAAATCGTGGATTTTGTTAAGATTGTTCAGGAAATGAAAAAGAAATTAACAAACGGTGTGGTCAAATAATTAAATTTATCATATAATAAAATAATCATAATCTTAAGAAAGAGAGGTGAAAGAATGGCTCAAGAAGTAAAAAGAAAAAGGGGAGAAACTTTTGAAAGCATGATGAGGAGATTTAGCCGTCGCGTTCAGCAAAGCGGAAAATTATTGCAAGCGAAAAAAATCAGATTCCATACATCAGGAAAAAGCCGCAATTTGCAGCGCGCTTCAGCGCTTCGCCGCGAGGAAATCAAAAAAAAACGCGAATACTTGAAAAAAATCGGCAAACTCAAAGACGAGTTTGAAACAAGAAATAAATTTAGAAGGTAAGTTTGTTCTCTACCATGATTTTGAAAGAACAAATCGAAAAAGATTTTGTTGGTGCCCGAAAAGAAAAGAATGAAGCCGTGGTTTCCACCCTCGGCCTGCTTCGGGCCGCGATTTTGAACGCGGAAATTGCCGGCGGAAGAAAAGAATTTGGAGATGATGAAGTAATAAAGGTCATAAATTCCGAAGTCAAAAAACACAAAGACTCGATCGCTGATTACGAAAAAGGCGGGCGGGCTGAGCTAGCGTCAAAAGAAAAATCAGAAATGGAAATTTTGGCAAAATATTTGCCGGCAGAACTTCCGGAAGATGAGCTCAGAAAAATCGTTGAAGAAAAAATTAAAGAGCTCGGCGCTTCTGGCCCGGGAGATTTTGGAAAAGTAATGGGCGCGGTGATGAAGGCGGCCGGCGGAAGAGCAAGCGGAGACGCGGTAAGTAAAATGGTGAAAGAATTTTTAGAGAAAAAGTAAACCAAAACAAAAACGCAAAAGTAAAAAATTTAACTTTGCCGCACATGCAAGTTAAAAAAGCGTTAAAGATTTTAGCTTGTTTAGCCGTCCTCGCGGTCAGTCTTTTATTTGTCCAAATAGCTTTAGCTCAAAATTTTGGTTTGAATGAAGTGGGTAATCAGATTAATTTAGTAGAAGGCGATCCTCGAGTTATCGCCGCTAAAATCGTAAGAGTGGCGCTCGGTTTTTTGGGAATCATCGCGGTGGGCATTGTTCTTTACGGCGGATTTGTATGGATGACCTCGGCCGGGAATGAAGAAAAAATTGCCACGGCCAAAAAGATTTTGACGAACGGAATAATTGGTTTAGTTATTATCTTAATGGCTTTTGGCATTACGCAATTTGTTTTAAATACTTTAATAGGTGCGCTTACGGGCGGAGGTGGTCCCGGAGGAGGGCCGACTGGTCCGCCGGCAGTGGGCCGTTACAGCGGAGCGCTCGGCAACAGCATTATTGAAAGTCATTATCCGCCGCGCGGCGGCACGGGCATCGCGAGAAATACGAAAGTAATTATTACTTTTAAAGAACCGATGGCATTGGATACGATTATTGAAGGTTATGAAATTAACGATCCAGCCAATCCTGGTGATGACACGCTCGGGGGAGTACTTATTACGTCAGCTACGATTTTACCGATAAAAAGTGAAAATATCAGAATTTATCAATCACTTCAAGGTGAATACGGTACGCCGCCGACGCCGGGCGCGCCACAACCAGAGAATTTTTTGCAGCCAAATCAGGCAAGAGTCGGTTTTACCACTGATTTGAAAAATTTCACTTTTGATCCCGCGGAACTTTTAGGAAGTCCGTCGGAAAATATTTGGTATACGGTAGCATTGAAACCTGGATTGAAAAAGGCCGACGGAGGCGATGCGTTCACCGGCGCGTTTGGCGATGGATACGCCTGGGATTTTGAAGTAAGCACTTTTGTTGATGTTACGCCGCCAAAAGTGGAAAGCGTGATTCCGGGAGATGGGACAGAAAATGCCAGAAATATTTTAGTACAAGTAAATTTTGATGAAGCCATGGATCCAACGACCGTGGCCGGAAAAACTTCAGAAGGATTTGATAAAATTGAAGTTTTGGCCGACGGAGTGCCAGTTCCCGGGCCGGTTGCCGGTACTTGGGCAATTGGCAATCAATATAAAACAATAGAATTTACAACGGATTTTCGGTGCGGAACAAATTCTTGCGGCGGCGATGTTTTCTGTTTGCCCTCTGATGCGGATATTGCCGTGACCGTAAAAGCCGCGCGGCTTGGCACAACTCCGCCGGAAGCGGAAATGCCCTACACCGGCACGACCGATGTCGTCGGCAATTCTTTGGATGGCAATGGAAACGGCACGGCCGAAGGACCGACCGCTGATAATTATCCTTGGGATTTTTCTACCAATAATACAATTGATTTAATTCCGCCGCGGATTGAAGCGGTAAAACCCGGTCCGCCCAATGTGCCGGCGGAGGTAGGCGATGTCCCGCTCGATGCGCCTGTTGAAATGCAGTTTAGCAAACAAATGAGTGTGACAAGTTTTTCTTCGGAGAATATTATTTTGGACGACAACGAGCAAGAAAAATGCGCGATTTGGTTTACTTTGGGGGGAGAGGGGACAGACGCTCTTGGCACGCCCACACCGCGTGGAGGAACGCCGGAAAAACACAAAGCCATAATTTACCATGGAAATTTTATTGAAAGTACCGTGGCGCCCGCTCCGGCGCCGACTTGCGATGGGGAAGATGTTCTTGAGCGGCTTGTAAGATATTTTCCGCGGGCAACGCATAGAATAAAAGATATTTATCAAAATTGTTTTTATGAGCCAATTGGCCCGGCCGGGGGAACAAGTTGTACTGACCCAACTGGCGCGGGTTGCACGTGGCCAATAGAATAAATTTATAATTTAAAATTTTATGGAAAACCAGCCGATCACGCAGCCAGCCAGTCCTAAAAAATTTCCCGTCATTGCGGTGTTAATTTCCGTGGTTCTCACGGCTCTTATCGTCGGCGGGGGAGTTTATTGGTGGCAAAATATGGAATCAAAAGAAGCCGAGCCAACTGTGCCAGAATCGGCTTCGGTCCAAACCACAATTGTTAAACCGACTGTAACTTCACCGTTAAGCGGAGCAACAGTGGAAAATTCTCCGGAAGGTATAAAAATTACGGGAAAAGCTACGCCGAATTATACAGTTTGGCTATTTCCAGTTTCCGAAATGGATCCGAGTTGTTTGAGTATGGCGTCAAATTTGACCGGAGGAGATAAAGTTGATGCTGGCGGAAATTTTGAAATCATTTATGAACCGACAGGTGAGATGGAAAGTTGGCCGAGCGAGTTTGTCGTGGTTTCGCTTGATGAAAATCAAGAATATCAATTGAGTTGGGTAAACGGCGTATTTTGCGCCCCGGATGAAGCAAAGAGCGATTCTTTTAAGTTAACTTTAAAACCAGCTACGACACCCACCACCTATACAAATAGTGAATATGGATTTTCATTGGTTTTTCCCGTGGAGTGGGGAGCGATTGAAGAAAAAGATGTCCTAAATCTTGGGGCGGATAAAATTGTGAAGGCGATGGATCTCGTTTCCAAAATAAACAAAGATCGTTGGATAAAAATTGATATTGTAAGATTGGAAGACAAAAATGATCCGGAAAATATTGATTATCCTCATACTTTTATTAAAGAAAATAATCAATACGCATTTTATTACCAGGGCGCGGGAGATTTTGCAGGAGCGCCGGGGATGGAGAACCAAAAATGGTCTGTGATTGCCGATGAAATCAAACAGATTATTAAGACATTCACATTAAAATAGATTTAGAATAACAAAAAAGTTTAAAGTTTCAGGTTATCAATAATTTTTAGTGTGGCCAGATTATGAAACCACACGAGAGAAAAATTTTAAAAATCCTTTTCACCTTGTTTTTAATCACAAGTGGATTTTTATTTGCTACAACGATTTTTGCCCAGGATTTTGGCGTGAACGAAGTGGGGAATGAAATCGCTTTGCCAACCCAAGATCCTCGAGTTGTCGCAGCGCAGATTATTCGCGTGGCGCTTGGGTTTTTGGGAATTGTGGCTGTGGCCATTGTTTTATACGGCGGTTTTGTTTGGATGACGGCAGCCGGCAATGAAGAAAGAATCAGTAAGGCAAAAAAGATTTTGGTAAACGGCGTGATTGGTTTGATTATTATTATTTTTTCTTTTGGGATTACCCAGTTTGTTTTAAATAGATTAATGGAAGCGACTGGCATAACTCCCGGCGGTGGAGGCGGAGGCGGCGGTGGAGGCGGAGGCGGCGGTGGTTTGCCTTCAGACTCTTTTGTTATTCGCGGTATTCAGCCGAATGGCGCGATTCCAATTCGTAATGTTGTTGTGCGGGTTGTCTTTAATAAAGATGTTGACGCGACAACTTTAACTGGAAATTTAACCGTGAAAAAAACGACTGACGGAAGTTTGGTGGACGGAACGGCGAGTGCTTCCGGCACGGTCGTGGAATTTACTCCGAGCGCTAATTGTCCGGCGCCGAATGAAGATAGAAAGTGTTTTGATGGGGATACGGAATTTACCGTGGAAGCGACAACAGGGCTCAGAAGCGCTGATGGCAGAAATTTGGTTTGCGGCGG
Organism: Patescibacteria group bacterium; assembly: GCA_041650995.1. Taxonomy (NCBI): domain Bacteria; species Patescibacteria group bacterium. Next base: position 516,064 of record JBAZJZ010000001.1, on the reverse strand, counting down.
GCTCGCGCCAAATTGTATTGCCAATTTTACAACAGGAAATTTAGTTGACGTGACCGGACCGGAAGTGAGAATTACTTATCCTGATCCGGGGCAATCGGTTTCCGCGGACGTAATAGTTTCAATTGAAGCGCACGCCACTGATGATGCGGGAGTTTCTTATTTGGAATATTTTTCAAATGGCGGAACGCTCGGCACAGACGCGCCAAGTGGCCCAACGCCGCGTGATTATTCTTCAATTTTTGACTGGGATACGACCGGCATCGTGGCTGGTTCGCGGCATACTTTAACTGCTAAAGCTTTTGATATTGATTCAAATAATACGACTTCCGGCGGCGTGGATGTTATTGTCCGAGCGGCACATTGTTTTAATGGTAGCCAAGATGGAGACGAAACCGGACTTGATTGCGGCGGAGCTGATTGCGGAACTTGTGATGGAGGATCTTGCACGAGCGGCGCCGACTGCCGAAGCGGCACGTGCATTGGCGGGGTTTGCCGAACATTGCCTACAATTACCGCGGTTTTGCCAAATGACGGCGCAGTGGGAAATTATGTGACAATTTATGGGGAAGGTTTTGGCGATGTCCTCGGACAGGTTTATTTTAATACTGTATTAGCTGGGTCGCCTGCTTGTCCCGCTTCAGCCACATGGCAAAATAATCAGATTATTGTGGTTGTGCCCGCGGGTGCGACTGATGGTCCGATTAAAGTTGTTGTTCCACCGCCAACCGGCGCGACTGCGGCCGACTACACTGACCAAACTGATGATGAACGCGGTCCGGTTTTGCCGAATTTTGATGTGAATGATACAAGCCGGCCGGGAATTTGTTCCATCACGCCAGACAGCGGAGAACCCCGTTTCGAAGTCGTTGTTGCCGGCACACAATTTGGCGGAACACAAGGAACAAGTGAAATTCTTTTTGGCGGTACGCGAGCCGAACGAGTTATTCTTTGGACGGCCACAAGTATTGGCGCGGTTGTCCCTTTAATTGCTCCGGCGACCATTCCGGCTCAGGTCGTGGTTGGCGGACAAAATAGCAATCCAATTAATTTTAGAGTTGTCGCGACGGCCGCCGCTCCGAGAATTTTAAGTTTTTCTCCGACGCACGGACCGGTGGGCGAGTATGTGACGATTTTCGGCGCCAATTTCGGGGACGCGACTGGTCAGGTATTTTTTAAGAACGCTTTGGGCGCGGATATTTTAGCCGCGACTGATTTTCCCGCGGCTTGCGGCGCAGATTGGTGGAAAAATGATCAAATTATTGTAAAGGTACCGGCCGGTGCGGTAACAGATGTTTTGAAAATTACAACCGCGGGAACCGCGGGCGGCCAGTCTGATGATACAAGTGATTTAACCACCTCAGATTTTACGGTTGATATAGGGACGGCCGGGCCGGGCATTTGTAAAATTACTCTAGATAACGGGCCGATTGATTTACCGGTGAGAATTGATGGAGAGAGATTTGGAGCGTCCGCTTTAGTTAATTTTTATCGCGCGACTCCCGCGACGGTTACGCCGATTGATGGCACAGAGATTTCTACGGCCGTGCCAACAGGAGCCCAAACTGGTCCGGTTAATATTACTTCCGGGGGAGCCACGGGTAATAGCGTTAATTTTATAGTTCAAGATTGCCGCGCGGGCGCGGCTTGTCCTTCGGGGGAGCAATGCTGCCGCGATGGCAGTTGCGCCGTGGCTTGCGCGGCTGCCGCTGGTAGAGGATATTATTTCTGGCAATTTTCTACTGGTCAGCTTCCGATTTATCCGCAAGTGGTGGAAAGTTGTAGTAATCCGCCACCGCCACCGCCTTCTCCCTCGCCCTGGATTGGACGAGATGGCGGAGACCGGGTTTGTGTTAACGCCGAGGTTAGAGCTCATTTTACGACAAAAATAAATTCAGCGTCAATAAATAGTGAAAATATTTTAGTAGAAGAGTGCGCTGACCAAACATGTGTAGCCAGAACTATAAAACCCGCGCGAGCGCTTTATCCTCAACATGAGGCCATTTCTTCTGATCGGGATGGTTTTGTTTTTCAACCTGCAACCAGCTGGGCGCGAAATACTTGGTATCAAGTAACTTTAAAAAGTGATGTGGCTGCAGGCACAGGAATAAAAAGTTGTCTCGGCGGCGTCGGATGTCCGGACGGAGGATTTTTCTTGGACGGCGATCGAGACGGTGTGGAAGGCGGGGACTATGTTTGGCAATTTAAAACTCGCGACAGTGACGAAACTTGCGCGATTGGTTTGGTGGGAGTTTTGCCTTATGAAATGACATTGACGAGTGTTGACGCGACGCAAGATTATAATGGCCTTTGTTACGCCGCCGGTGATGTTTGTCTAACTATTGACTGTAGTCCGTATGATTGGCGCTGGACTTCATCAGATATTATAAGGGCAGTAGTTGCAATCAGTGCGACTCCGCGTACCATTGCTACAGCTCGGGCAGAAACAGAAGTTGGCTCGCCGGTTCGGATTACTGGCGAGATTCCGAGTGAAATAAAGTCTGGCTCGGGAAATTTGACCATAGATTTTACTGATCCAAAGGTAAAAGATAGTTGGCCGAATTGCAGCGACGCTTGTATTAACGCGGAAATCGGCGCGGAATTTAATACAAATATGAATCGGGCGAGCGTGGAGAGCGCGGCGAATGTTCATCTTTATATTTGGAAATGTGGTAATGGTGTGCTTGAGCCAGGCGAAGATTGTGATGACGGGAATGCGGTTTCTGGTGATGGTTGCAGTGAGACTTGTTTAAATGAAGGATCAAACGCGCGTTATGGATCATATTGCGGTAATGACCGCCGGGAGACAGGAGAAGATTGCGATGGCGTGCCGTTTCCGGAGCGTTGTAATCGCGTAACCTGTTTAAATGAGGGAAATCTCGGACCAAATTGTGGCAATGGAATTATTGAAGAGGGTGAGGATTGTGATGGTTCGCCATTTCCCGCAGGTTGTAACACAATAACTTGTTTAAATGAAGGGACACGGCCGTTGACAGAAGTTCTTCCTTTGGGTCTTTCTTATAATGATACGACAAAGAAATTAATAATTGCTCCACCCGCAGGCACACTATTTTTACCCAATACTTTTTATCGCGCGGTAATTTCCGATGATGTAACATCAGCAAGCGGTGTTCATTTGACTGATTTAAATTATCCGGTCGGGAGTCCAAATTCATACTCTTGGTCTTTCAAGACTAAAGATGATACCAATCCTTGCACTGTGGATCGTGTCGTGGTTAATCCGCAAAATGCAATTTTAAATTTTATCGGCGAAACACAAAATTATTCTTCCACGCCTTTTAGTAATCCAGATCTTTGCAGTCCGATCGGTCAGCGTCTTTCTGTTATGGACTACAATTGGAGATGGACTTCGGCCGATCCGGGAGTAGCGACGATTACAAATAACAATAATTATCCGTCTTGCGGAAATAGTGTAAAAGAATTTGGCGAAGATTGTGATGACGGCAACACAGTTTCTCTCGACGGGTGCACTGGCTGTCCGCCAGGAATTGGTACGCCCTGCGGCGGAGCGGGAGCTTGTTTAAATGAAGGATCAACTCATTGTGGCAATAGAGTTATTGACGTGGGCGAGGACTGCGACGACGGAAATACTCGTTCGGGCGACGGATGTAATAATATCTGTCAGCACGAAGGATCTGTAGCCGGCGGGGGAGTTTGCGGAAATCGTTCAGTAGAACGCGGCGAAGATTGTGATGACGGGAACGCGGTTTCTGGTGATGGTTGCAGCGTAACTTGTTTAAACGAGGGAACAGTTAGAGATACGAGAATTGATCCATACCAAACGGCAACAGCAATTGATCTTGCGCCAGAAGCTGTGGCTGCCGGAGTAAATTCCAGCACTACGGAAATTTTTGCTGAGACCGAAGGAAAATCTGATAGCGGTGATTTAACTTTGCGCTGCGGCGGACAAGATTGTGGAGCGATTCATTTGTCATGTATGCCATCTCATGTGTGCGAGGGGACGACTTCGCAAACCTGCACAAGTGATGCTGATTGTGTGCTAGGAGTGGGTCGGAATACTTGCTGCTATTTTAAACCGAAAGTAGCAAACTGCGATCCTACTCGGGATGGCGCAACTGCTTGTGAATCCGGAGCGGTTGATGTCTGCCGCAATGCTAAAATTTCCGTGACTTTTGATCAAATAATGGAAACGGCAAGCATAACAGGGAATATTTTAGTGGTTGGCGATTACGGCGGCGCGTGCCCTGAGGGGACAACTTCTCTGGCTTTGTGGACCGGAGAAGAAACGGGTGGTTTCCACTTTGTTCAAAAAATAAAAAAATGGCTGCCAGTGCCGATCGCGAGATTATTAATCAAGCCGATTTCCAAAATAGAAAAAGATTTAGAAATTTTGAGTCAAGTTAAAAATGTAATTAACCAGTTAAGCCAAGCATTGTTTGGCCGGCCAGTGAGCGCCGCTCCGCCCTCTCCATGGTGTGTCTGGCCAGGAACGGCGTCATCTACAGTTGTAAGTAAGGGCAGTGATTTGGTGACCGAAGCAAGCTTTAGCCCGACTAAAGCTTTTGACGGCGGACGCAGGTATAGAGTTTTACTTTTAGGTGATAATCCCGGATCGCCGGAAATTAAAGGAATTAGAAATTCAAAAGGTGTGGCTTTGGGAGGCGGAAGGTTGTATGGTGAATATCCAGAAGCTTATAGTGGCAGGGAAATTTATCGGTGGGATTTTGAAACTGGAAGCAGTATTTGTGCTTTGAGCCAAGTAGTAGTTTCTCCCGCTTCTTATGTCTTTACGCGAAGCGAAGAAACTCATGAATTTCTTGCCACGGCCCGTGACGCGCGAGGGAGAATGCTTTCTCGCCTTCCGGATGTTTATTACTGGGAATGGCAGGATTGGTTGTCCAACGATTTAACTGTAGTTGACTTGGTTCCCGAGGGATCTTGCGTTGAAACAGGAACTAGATGTAATAGAAATAGTGATTGTGGTTCAGGGGGTATTTGCCAATTTAGCGAGCGCCAGACAGCGACAGCGCAAAATAAAAATGGCGAAGCAAGAATTTTGGTTTCGGCAAAAATTACGACGGATACAGTTTTGTCGCCGCGCACCGTGGGGAAAGTTATAAGCAGCGGAGCCGACATAACAGTTTTCCTTTGTGAAAATCCGTGGCCAGACAGGTTTGGTGTGACCGGGGAAGCATTGATTGATGAAACATATAACTTTGAAACATATTATTGTCAGGATAGGGGAGAAATTGGTTTTGGCGACGATTTGCCGACAATTAGCGATCCGCCGGTTGTAAATAATCCGCCCGCGCCTGTCGGCTCGACAGATTTTTTGCTCAGGGAATATTTCTTGTTTGTCGGCGGAAGTTACTGCACTCTTTCCAAACTTCCTTGCAACACGGAAAGTCCTTGCGCCCCAGGGGGCGGCTCATGTCAAAGCTCGTCTGACGCGATTGGCATTAGAATTTACACAAACAAAAATCACCTGGCTTTGTTTGATTGGTATTTAGCTCAGGGATTCAGGCCATCAGCTTCGGGCGGAAAAACAATTGACCAATATCAAGCGGCGGAAGACGGCCGGACGATTTATGTTTCAGCGGCCAATCAACCGAGAGGTGCGGACGGTTCTGGTTCCGAACCGGATATTTATACAAATGTTTATTTAATTTCATATAATGAAGGCGCGAGCCAAGACACGATTGATATTTATAATCAGTTAGTGGATAATTGGAAATTTAATATTAATTTGGCGAACAACAAAGTGTGCCGTAACGCCGAGGGAGTCGTGGCGCGAGATGCGGATGGCGCGGTAATTTCTTGTTCAGCGGATTTAGATTGTCCACAAACTCCGACACAATTTTTATGTGATTCGCCAAAAGATAAACTGGCGCGCGATGTCCAGCGTTTATCTGATTTGGATAAAATTAAAGAGGCAGTGGAAAGATATATGGCCATGCGAGGCTATCCGCCAAAATTGGAAGCGGGTTCGTATGTCCGCGGGATTTCCACTAGCAAATGGGACTCTTGGGCAACCCTTGGCCAGGAGCTCGGCGGCGGCTTGCCGACTGACCCATTAAATAAATTTCAAGGTTGTCTGGATCCTTACAGCGCCGATACTTGCTGGAATACAAGTGGAGAGTCTTACGTTTGCCCAGGCTTATCGCATATTTATCAATATCGTTATGAGTCAGAAACGGGATTTTATAATATTGGTAGTGATTTAGAATACATGATTCCTCCGGAAACAAATCCAAGCTGGCATTGGTTCCGGGCAGCGCATCCGTCAAGAATCCAATATGAAGACGTTTGCAATAACACAATTTACAGCGTGGGCGGAATTTGCGGCGACGGAATAATTAACGCCAGCGAAGAATGCGAACCAAGTTTGGCAAATACGTGCTCTAATGATCCGACAATTTCTTGCCGGACTGACGCGGATTGTGGCGGCGGAACATGCCGCGTTAACGAACAAGTTTGTACCGCCTCGAGCGGCGCAAACGGCCGCCAAAGCCGTACTTGTAATTTAGCTACTTGCCGCTGGAATGATTGGGGGACATGTCTTGCCACTTGTGGTAATGGAATTATTGATACTGGCGAAGCCTGCGACCGCGGACCGGGAGGGGGAAGAATTCCGGGTGGCGGGACATTGCCGACAAATCAATATCAGTGCTCCACGGTTTGCCGAATGAGCGGCGGTTATTGTGGTGATGGAATTTTGCAAAGTGCTTACGGTGAACGGTGCGACGATGGAGCGGATAATGGCCGATATGGAAAAAAACCTGACGGCACGCCGTATTGCGCCGCGGGTTGTGTTGGCTCGGCGCCATATTGTGGGAATACAGTGGTGGATGAACCGCAAGAGGAGTGTGATAGAAATCAAATTTCCTCAAGAGGTGTTTGTGTTCCGGTTGAGGAATATTTAAGTCCAGAAAGTCCAATCCTTCCTAGCTATTATACTGTAATTTGTGAAAGTAACGCGGATTGCGGGTCAGGTGAGGAATGTCTGTTATGTGCCCCAGAGACAGGAACGGGTTATCCAAGGGTCAGAACTTTAAATTGTGAAATACCTGGTGATATAAGACAATGCCGTTGGCAAGACGAAGGCTGGAGCTCTTGCACCGTGACAGGGGAATGTGGTGACGGAATTGTGCAGGGTGGCGAACAATGTGACGATGGTAATGACATAAATACTGATGCTTGCGTTAATTGTCAAAGTTCCCGTTGCGGCGACGGGTTTACAAGAGCCGGAATAGAGGCGTGCGATTCCGGAGATGCGGTCAATGGCACGCCGTGCACGGCGCCATATGGTTCAACTTGCAATTATTGCAGCCGCGAATGCACCTTGCGAACTGCAAGCGGTCCGACTTGCGGCGATGGTACAGTTAATGGAACAGAGCAGTGCGATAGCCATTTACCGGCCTATCCCGCGAATTGGATCTGCGTTGATACTTCAAATCCTTGGGCAAAACCATATGATTTAGCCGCGCCGACTTGTAGTCCGGCATCTTGTGCTATCACTTGCGCCGCTGGCCAAGCTTGCGACAATAGAAAATATGGGCCTAGCGGTGCGAGAAATCCGGATGCTGATAATGACGGAATAATTGACGCTTGCGATCCAAATGATAATAGTAATGTTGATGGTTGTATGGACGGCGAGACAAATTGTGCGACAGTAAATTTACGCGTCACTGGCGTCGACGATGATATTTTCGACGTTTACATTGATAATCATAAAGTTGTCCAGTGGAGAGTTTGTGCGTGGGGTGATGAAGTTTGTCGATCAACGTTTGCAGCAGTAAACACCTTATCAAGAGGCCGGCATCATCTCAGAATTGTTTATGTGAGTGGAACGCCGAGTGGTAATTATAATGTTACTTATAATTTAGACGGTACGGTTGACTTTGGACTTGATTCCTCACCAGTTATTCCGGCACCAGCGCCGCCAATCGAAAGTATTGGCGGAGAACGCAGTATTTACTTTACCGTAAGATAAATTAAAATTAATATTAAAAATTATGTTTGACAAAGAACCAGAAGATATGTTTGCCGGCGTTGAGCCGACAAAACCCGAAACCTTAAGACCGTCTGGCGCTCTTTCGCCGACCGTGCCCGGCATGCCCGGAGGCGCCGCTCCGGTTGGCGCAACCCCAGAAGATGTTGGAGAAGAGAGCGGGGGTTCGGGTAAGAAGAAAATACTTTTAATTTTGGCCGCGGGAATTTTAGTTTTAATTCTTGGCGGCGGAGGTTACCTTGTCTGGCGGCAGTTTTCTGCCGCGCCAGAAGAGACTGAAACTCCCGTAGTTGCTGACTTTAATGCCAACTTGCCTCCAGAAAATATCCCGGCCGAAATAGAACCAATCGTTAACGAAACTCCCGTGGAAATACCGCCCGCAGTTCTTGAAACCGCGCCTGTCGTTCCTCCGCCGGAAAGCATTGATTCAGATGATGACGGTTTAACCGACGCGGAAGAGGCAGCTCTTGGAACTGACCCGACAAAGGTTGATACAGACGAAGATGGATTAAATGATGGTATGGAAGTGAATTTTTATTTCACTGATCCCTTAAATTCCGATACGGACGGAGATACCTTTTTAGATGGTAGTGAGGTAGAAAACGGCTATGATCCAAAAGGGCCGGGGAGATTACTGGAACAGCCCTAGAAAGTTAAAAGTTATAAATTAAAAGTGTAAAGTTTTGATTTTAATTTTGTAACTTTTAATTTTTAACTGTAATTTTTCACTTTTAACTTTACACTTTTAATTTATTTGTTATGTCAAACGGAGAGTCAACGAAACCCATAAATATCGCCGAAGAGCCGCCCGTGGAAATTAAGGCTATGCCAGAGCAGTTTTATTTTAAAAAAGTAAAAGTGCCGAAAGAGGGGAAGGGTGGCGGGTCGAAAACAACCCTGATTATTGTGGTGGGGATTGTTGTTATTGGCTTGATGGCTGTGGCGGCGTATCTTTTCACTCAAAGTTTGACCAACGAACCAAAAACCACTACATTGCCGGCTAATACCAACGTCGTGACGAACGTGCCTGTAAATGTACCGCCTGTTAATGTTCCCGTTAACGTGCCTGTAAATGTACCGCCTGCGCCGGTTTGTGGTAATGGAATATGTGAATCAGGAGAAAATTCCATTACGTGCCTTGCTGATTGTCCCGCACCACTGCCTGAACCAGCAACTCCGCTACCTTCGGCAACAGACACAGACCAAGATGGCATGACAGACGTGGAGGAAACTTTGTTTAGCACTGATCCGACTAAAGCAGATACAGATGGAGATGGTTATCCCGACACCCTGGAAATTATAAATTTATACAATCCGACAGGACTTGCTCCACAGAAAATTGAAGAAACAAATCTAGTAAAAATTTATGACAACCAAATTTATAAATATTCTATTTTTTACCCTTCACTTTGGATCGCAAGAGCCCTTGATGAAACAGAAAGAGAAATACTTCTTACTTCAACAACGGGAGAGATTTTTCAGGTTATAGTTGATGAGAATCTTAACCGCCTGCCGCTTTTAGATTGGTATTTGTTTGAGTCGCCGGAAACAAATCCTTCTGAGCTTGCCGATATTACAACAAAAAGCGGTCTTTTGGGAAAAAAGAGCCCTGATGGACTTACGACTTACTTTGCCTCGGGAGATAAAATTTATGCAATTAGTTATAGCGTCGGAAGTAAAACAGAGATAAATTATAAAAGTACTTTTGAAATGATGATAAAAAGTTTTAAGTTGAGTTTGTAAAGTTTTTAAGGATGTAAAAATGATTAAAATTGAAATAAATCAGCGTGTCGGTAGAAAGTTAGATAAAAAATGGATCAGCAAAATTGTAGAATTAGTTTTTAAGAGTGTAAAAGTTAAAAATGCGGAAATTTCACTTGCCTTTGTCGGCGATGCGGAAATAAAAAAGCTAAATAATTTTTATCGTGGGAAAAATAAGACAACAGATGTTTTGAGTTTTATCTACGAATCAAAAGTTGGCGGGGGAGTAGAGGGCGAAATAATAATTTCTTATCCGCAGGCAGTGAGGCAGGCGAAGGAGCAAAAGCACACCGCGTTGGAAGAAATAAAAATGTTATTAATCCACGGCGTTCTGCATTTGGCGGGGTATGATCACGAAAAGAGTTTAAGAGAATCCAGGAGGATGGAAAATTTACAAAATAAAATGGTTAAATTGTTAGATGGTTAAATTGTTGGCAATTTAATAATGTAACAATATAACAATGCGGCAATGTTTAGTTTAAGCCGTTTGATAAAAAGTTTTCGTTACGCAGGCAGGGGATTGGTCAGGGTTTTCAAGGAAGAACAAAGTTTTCGCGTTCAAGTGTTACTGGGGTTTCTGGTTTTAATTTTAGCCTTATTTTTTAATGTTAAAGTTTGGGAGGCGGTAGCTCTTTTGCTTGTCATTATGATGGTTTTGGTGCTAGAGTTAATCAACAGCGTTTTTGAAAGAGTGGTGGATGTTTTGAAGCCGAGAATGCATCCTTATGTTGAAACGGTCAAGGATATTATGGCCGCGGTAGTTTTGCTTTCCTCACTCGGAGCGATTATAGTTGGCGTTCTGATTTTGGGTCCGTATCTGATTAAATTATTTTAAGCCTAAAGTTGTTGTCTCGGGTGAAAAGCTGATTACGTCATTAACCATTTGGCAGAGTAATAATGTGGCAATTTAACAAAGTTGCAAAATTTTCCAGGATTATTTATAATAAAAGACTTGCGAAGAACAGATAAGCGTCAATATATGAGAAGTGAAATAATCACCGGTTTAGACCTTGGCTCAACTGCAGCGCGAGTAGTCGTGGGGCAGCGGGATCTGGCCGGAGCGCCAAAAATTTTAGCTGCGATAGAGGTGCCGTCAGAGGGGATGTCTCGCGGGACGGTCATGAGCGTTGAAAACGCCACCTCAAGCATTGCGGCGGCTTTTGAAGCAGCTGAGCGAGTCACGGGCGTTCCTGTCGACGGGGTTTGGGTTGGTATTTCCGGTGATCACATTATTTTCCAAAAAAGCAAAGGAGTTATTGCCGTGGCAAAGCCTAACGGTGAAATTGATGATGGTGACGTGGAAAGATCAATCGAAGCTTCGCGTGCCGTTGCCACTCCTCCCAATTTTGAAATTTTACATGTTATACCCAGGACTTTTTCTATCGATAGTCAAGTTAATATTCGCGATCCGATCGGCATGAGCGGAGTAAGGCTTGAAGTAGAAACTCAAATTATTCAAGGTTTAAGTTCACATATAAAAAATTTAACCAAATGCATTTATCGCACGGGCGTGGATATTGAGGATGTTGTTTTTTCAATTCTCGCCGCATCAGAAGCGGTTACGAGTCCTCGCCAGAAAGAATTGGGTGTAGCCGTGGCCAATATCGGGCGGACATCTACAGAGCTCGCAGTTTTTGAAGGCGGGGATGTTATGCATACGGCTTTTTTGCCACTCGGCGGCGATCATATCACGTCGGATGTCGCCATTGGCCTTCGCACGTCGCTTGATGCCGCGGAAAAAATAAAATTGGAACACGGCACAGCTCTGCCAAAAGATATTAGTAAAAAAGATGAGCTTAATCTTGGTGATTATGAGCCAGGGGAAAATACTTTAATTTCTAAAAAATACGTTGCGGAAATTATTGAGGCCAGGGTTGAGGAAATTTTTGAAAAAATTGATGACGAATTGAAAAAAATTGGACGCAGCGGCCTTTTGCCTTCAGGCGTGATCCTTGTCGGTTCAACCGCCAAGCTCCCGGGAATTTTAGATGTCGCTAAGAGAAAATTGCGTCTGCCGGTTTCTTTGGGCTATCCTCAAAATATCACAAGCGTGGTTGATAAGGTTAATGATGTGTCGTTTGTACCGGCCCTGGGACTGGTTCTTTGGGGCAATGCAGTATATGATGAAAGAAGCGGCGGATTTACTTCTCGTTTCAAAAGTATTGATAAAGTTACAAGCCAAGTCAAAAAGTGGTTTAAATCTTTGATGCCATAATAGATTTCAGATTATAGATTGTAGATTTTAAATAAAAGATAAAATAGCCAAAATCTATAATCTATAATCTATAATCCAATTTTATGCCAGAAATAAAACCAGAAATTGAAACCTTTGCCAAGATCAAGGTTGTTGGCGTCGGAGGATCGGGCGGATCGGCGGTAAATCGTATGGTCAAAGCAAAAATAAGAGGTGTTGAATTTATTGCCGCCAATACCGATGTTCAGGCTCTTCATTATTCGGAAGCGCCCGTAAGATTGCATATCGGAAAAACTATCACGCGCGGTTTGGGAGCGGGTATGGATCCGGAAGTTGGTCGGCGTTCTGCCGAAGAAAGTCAAAATGAAATTAGAGACGCCCTAAAAGGCGCGGACATGGTCTTTGTGACTTGCGGTTTAGGCGGAGGCACAGGATCGGGCGCGGCGCCGATTGTTGCCCAGCTTGCGCGCGACCAGGGAGCTTTAACCGTGGGAGTTGTGACCAAACCTTTTTCTTTTGAGGGGGCTCAACGGCGGACTATTGCTGAACGGGCGCTCGAAGAACTTGAAGATAAGGTTGATACATTGATTACTATTCCGAATGACCGTCTTTTACAAATTATTGATAAAAAAACTTCCCTTCTGGACGCTTTTATGACTTGCGACGAGGTTTTAAAAAACGGCGTTCAGGGAATTTCCGAATTAATTACAATTCCCGGTTTGATTAACGTTGATTTTGCCGATGTGCGGGCAATTATGAAAGACGCGGGAACGGCAATGATGGGAATCGGCGAGGCGGGTGGTGAAAGTAGAGCCGACGAAGCAGCTAAAGCTGCGATTTCTTCCCCGCTTTTGGAAATGTCCATTGATGGAGCGCGAGGAATACTTTTTACAGTTACAGGCGGTCCGAATTTGGGCATGCATGAGGTGGCCGAGGCGGCGAAAATTATTACCGGTTCAGCTGATCCTGACGCTAAAGTTATTTTCGGCGCGGTGATAAATGAAAACATGAAAGATAGCGTAAGGATAACTGTTATTGCGACAGGATTTACGGAAAGAAGAAAATCTTCTTATGACGCGGAAGCTCCGACGCCACGGTCGTTTTCCGTTCCAACTATTGGAAAGGCAAAAGAAGCCGAAAAATCATCTGTCGGCCAATTTCAAAAAAGACCGGTGAAAAAAATTACCGAGTTCGGAGATATTGACGGAAATGACGAGAAAGAATCAGGTGGTAAAAATTTTTCCGCAAAGAAAGTCGGCGCGGCTGAAGGGGGAGAAACGGAAGATTTGGATATTCCCGCGTTTCTTCGAAAAAAAATAATGTAAATAAATTTAGTATAAGAGATAATACGATAGCAAGATAGCAAGAGCAGATTTGAGAAGGAGGATTTAGACAGGTTTTGAAAATTTATTGCCAGATTCTCGAATCAATGTTCTTTAAGGTTATCTTGTTATTTTATTCGCCTAATTTATGATTTATAGTCAAAATAAAGTCACCCAAATAAGAAAAAGAGATGGCCGCATTGTTGATTTTGACCAAGGAAAAGTTACGGTAGCTGTTGGAAAGGCAATAGAGGCAATCGGAGAAAAAGACGAAAAATTAGCGAATCGGCTCTCTGACCAGGTGATGAAAATTTTAAATAAAAAATTTCATCATCGTTCAATACCGGCCGTGGAAGAAATTCAGGATATTGTAGAAGAAGTTTTGATTAGAGCCAGACAGATTAGGGTGGCTAAAGCGTATATTCTCTACCGCGATCAGCACGCAAAAATTCGCGAACTGAATGCGTTGGTTGATGGAAACCAGATAATGGGCAATTATTTGGATAAATTGGATTGGTTGGTTCGAGAAAACAGCAACATGGCGTTTTCTTTGCAAGGATTGAATAATCATATTAGTTCAGCGATAAGTTCTCATTATTGGCTAAATAAGGTTTATCCGCCCGAAATCAGAGATGCTTACGTGGATGGAGATTTTCATATTCATGATTTGCAAATTTTGGCGGCTTATTGTTGCGGTTGGGATCTCCATGATCTTTTGACGCGCGGTTTTGGGGGAGTTGCCGGAAAGATAGAATCAAAACCGGCAAAACACTTGAGGAGCGCGTTGGGGCAGATTGTTAATTTCTTTTATACTCTTCAGGGAGAGGTAGCGGGCGCGCAGGCGTTTGCCAATTTTGACACGCTTCTTGCTCCTTTTATTCGCTATGATGGTTTGTCCTACAAAGATGTGAAACAAGCCATGCAGGAATTTGTTTTTAATGTTAATGTTCCCACTCGCGTTGGTTTTCAGACGCCGTTTACCAACGTCACTATGGATCTTACCCCGCCCAAAAACATGGCGGATGAAGCAGTGATTGTTGGCGGAGTGCCACAAAAAGAAAAATACGGAGAATTTCAGGCGGAAATGGATATGTTTAATCAGGCCTTTGCCGAAGTGATGATTTCTGGTGACGCGAAGGGTAGAGTTTTTTCTTTTCCAATTCCGACCTATAATATCACGCCAGATTTTAATTGGGAGAAGAAAGAGTTGGATTCAATTTGGGAAATGACGGCCAAGTACGGCATTCCTTATTTTGCCAATTTTGTAAATTCAGATATGAAAGCTGAAGACGCGCGATCAATGTGTTGCCGCTTGCGCCTTGATAACCGCGAACTTAGAAAACGCGGCGGCGGACTTTTCGCGGCCAATCCTTTAACCGGTTCAATCGGCGTTGTAACAATCAATTTGCCTCGCATCGGTTATCTTTCAAAAACAAGAAAAGAATTTTTTGACAGATTGGCGCGTTTAATGGATTTGGCCAAAAAGAGTCTTGAAATAAAAAGAGAAGTTGTGGAAACTCTAACCGGAAAAGGACTTTATCCTTATTGCCGACATTATCTCGCGCCAATAAAAGAAAGATTTAATGAATATTGGAGAAACCATTTCAACACGATCGGTTTGATTGGTATGAACGAGGCATGCCTCAATTTCTTGGGTAGGAATATCACTACGGAGGAAGGCCATGATTTTGCCAAATCCGTTCTTGATTTTATGAGGGAAAGGTTGATGGATTATCAACTAGAAACAAATAATCTTTATAATCTTGAAGCAACTCCCGGAGAAGGCACGAGCTACAGTTTGGTGAAAAAAGATAAAATAAAATATCCGGATATTATTGTCGCCAACGAAAAGGCTCATCGGGAAAAAGGCGCCACTCCTTATTACACAAACTCATCTCATCTGCCCGTTGGCTTTACTAATGATTATTTTGAAGCCTTGCGCTTGCAAGACGACCTGCAAACGCGGTATACTGGAGGAACAGTGCTTCATGGATTTATCGGAGAAAGATTGCCTTCTGGTGACGCGGCAAAAATACTTGTTAAAAAAATCGCGAGCCAATTTCATCTTCCTTATTTTTCTTTGACCCCGACTTTTAGTGTCTGTCCGAAACATGGATACCTTGCCGGTGAACATCCGTTTTGTCCGAAGTGTGACGAAGAAATTGGTTATAAAGATTAATTAATCACAAAATAATAAATAACAATAAATATATGACGGAGGAAAAACAATCAAAACGGCAGGCGTGTGAAATTTATTCCCGCGTCGTCGGCTATCTTCGACCGGTAAGTCAATGGAACGATGGCAAGCAGGCGGAATTTGGAGAGAGAAAGACTTATGATAAACAGCTGGAAGAAGTTTAAGTAAAAAATGATGAAATCTTAAAACACGGCTTTCCATTGATGGGAGCCGTGTTTTGTGATAAAATGTCCCTATGATTATCGGTGGATTACAAAAACTAACTTTGATTGATTACCCCGGCAAAATTGCTTGCACGGTTTTTACTGTCGGTTGTAATTTTCGTTGTCATTTTTGCCATAATCCGGAATTAATTGATCCGGCTGAATTTAAATTATCGGAAATTATTGAAGAAAAAGTTTTTTTTGATTTTTTAAATTCGCGCCACGGTTTGCTTGACGGGGTTTGCATCACAGGAGGAGAGCCGACTCTTCATCCAGATTTGCCGGAGTTTATAAAAAAAATTAGAATTCTTGGTTTTTTGGTAAAATTAGATACCAATGGAACAAATCCGGAAATGCTTAAGGCGCTCATAGCGGAAAAAATGATTGATTATATTTCTATGGATATAAAAACTTTATTGCAAAAAGAATCATATGAAAAAGTTGCTGGCGCCACAGTGGATATAGAGAATATTAAACAAAGTATTGGCATTATTATGCAAAGCGGTTTAGAATATGAATTTCGTACCACAGTCGTTCCGGGGCTGCATAATGAAGAAAATATTTTGGACCTTGCGAATTTTATCAGGGGAGCAAAAAAATATTATTTGCAGCAATTTAGATCAGGCGAGAAAATTTTCAGTCCGGAATTTCGTGAAATAAAACCGTATTCAATAGAATTTTTAAAGAAATTGCGTGATGAAATAAAAGATAATTTTGAAATTTGTGAAGTGCGGGGGTGAACAGTCTAACCATAAACAGTAGGCCGGATATAGAAGTTAAATAAAAAAGATTTATACTTATGGTAACTATAAACATCAAGCTAGACATTAAAAAAGACGCCTGGAATTGGTGGAATGCTTGCAATAAAATTTCCCACGGCGTTGATTGGAAACAAAGAGTAGGGGAGAGTCTGTGGAAAAAAATTTATGGCAAAACCGAAAAAGAAGCTTTTAAATTTTTAATACCTTATTTGAAAAAATATTATAAAGAACATAAAAAAGTTTTGGAGAAAAATTTGGCGGAGGCTCAAAAATTATTTGATGATAATGCCCAAGAAGCGTGCAGCCTGATGGAAAAAATAACCGGAAAACAATTGTACAGAAAAAAGTTTACTTGTTTTTTAACCACTTTTCCGCGTTGTCCTTATAACTATGAAAAAGGGTACGTGTGGCTTTGCGCGGTATGGTCAGCTAAATGTTATTTAGGAACGTTCCTGCACGAATTGTTGCACTTTCAATTTATTGCTTATTGTAAAAATAAGCAGCCGGTTAAAAATCTCTCTCCTCGGCAATTTGAGTATTTAAAGGAATCTCTCACGGTTATTTTAAATTATGAGTTTAAAAAATATCTATGCCAAAAAGATAAGGGATATGATCTGCATCAGGCTTTTAGAAAAAAATTGGAAATTTTGTGGCAAAAAAATAAGAATTTTAATCAGTTAGTTAAATACGGAGTTGAGGTGTTGACGACATAGCGAATATACGCTAATGTAACATGAACGTGAGTTCTTGGCGAAGAAGCAAGGAGAGAAAAATGGGAAGGACAGAACGACCGCAGATCAAGACGTTCTGGTTGGCGTTGACTTATGGCTGCAACAATCATTGCGCCGGTTGCTATGCCGAACACAGTCAGTTCGTTGATCGGCCAATGGATTTTGACCAGGCTATCAGAATCTGTGGAATGATGAAAGAGATGGGAGCGTCTGACTGTTTGTTGATCGGCGGTGAGCCAACACTCTACCCCCGATTGGCTGAACTGATACGCGCAGGCAGTCAGTTTGACATCGAGTTCAAGTTGGTGACCAACGGACGCAGACTAGCCAATCCTCTGTACATACGGTCGCTTGTCGATGTCGGGCTAAAGCACGCTAGCATCTCTGTAGAGGGATCTAGCGCCAAAGTCCACAACGCGGTGACCAGAACCTTGAGTTTTCGAGAGACGATGGCGGGCGTGGAGAATTGTCTCAGGCTTGGTCTGTCGTTCAACACTCTGCTGACTGTCAGCAGACACAACTTCGGAGAAGTGATTCCGCTAGCTGAGTTGATGCACAAAATGGGAGTGGTTAACATCCTCTTTAACGTTGGTTTGCCTTCGGCTGGCGGTAGCCAAGAGAAAACTGAGTCTTTCGCCTTGTCTCCGGCCCATACGGCTCAAATCGTCACCGACGCCTATTTGGCGTTAAAGGCGAAAGGAATCAAGGTGAAGTTCTTCGCGACGATTCCGTTGTGCTTGTTTGATCAATCGTTGCTGGACGAGATGATGACCATCGGCTGCATCTCCGATGGTGTCCACTGTCACATCTTCTATGGCTCGGGTGCGGTGTTCGAACCTAACGGCAATGTTCTGCCGTGCACTCACTTCGTCGGGCGGCCGCTCTTCAACCTGAGCGAGCAATCCGTAAAAACCGCGACAGACTTTGCCAAGGTCTGGTACGGCAGGAAGGGCATCCACGGAGTCTTCCGGCGTGAGATATGGCGATATCCTCACGAGAAGTGTAAGGGCTGTCGTCACTGGGGGAAGTGTGTAGGAGGCTGTCCTTTCCTCTGGACTCATTTCGACCCAGAGGAAATTATCAGTAGAAAGGAGGTAAAGGAATGAGCGCTGTGCAAATGGTCCGTGCCCTCAAGGGCAAGAGGGCGGCTGCCAAGCCGTTGTCGAAGAAGGACCTGCGGCGGACTTCGAGAGGCCCACAGACCTCCGGCGACCGCAGCAATTGCGACTGTTGCGATTGCGCCGATTGCAGTTGCGACTGCAAGTGCTAGTCGGTGTGGGGTAGGTCAGCCTTGAGAGAGAGCAGTAAAGGGTGCTCTCTCTTTTATTAACTTTTACCCATTTTTTTGCTATAATTAATATGACTCCGTTTCAGGAAAAAGTTTTATTGTTGGTGAAAAAAATTCCGAAGGGAAAAGTTTCGACATATGGAGAAATCGCGCGAATTTTAAAGACCAGCCCCCGGGCGGTTGGAAATGCTCTTCATAAAAATCCTCATCCCATAAAAATTCCTTGTCATCGGGTGGTAAAAGCAGATGGAAGTTTGGGTGGATATGCCGGTGGAATCAGAAAAAAGGCAGAACTGCTTGGAGAAGAGGGGATAGAGGTCAGAAAAAATAAAATAAATAATTTTGCGCAAGTAATTTATAGATTTAATAAAAGGATGAATAAATAATTAACCCAATTTCTAATTTTTAATAAATGACCAAATGCTAAAATGTCTAATGTCTAAAGTTTTGGTTATTGGATACTGTGATTTATTTAGACGTTAGGTTAATTAGGTCAATTAGGAATTTTCAAACCTATGTTTCAAGATAAATCTTTTCAAAAAATTATTGCTGTTGCGGCGCTCGTTGGCTTAATTTTTGGCGGAGTGGGTGGTGTGCTCGGCGGGCTTTATGGTAAGAGCCATATTGTTCCATGGTTTCAAAAGAATTTTTTAGGTGAAGACGTTGTAATCGGAAACGATGAAAGTGAGAGAGTGTTTACTCAGGCGGTTATTGAGGAGTCGGCAACAATTAGCGCCGTAAAAAAAGTTGCTCCGGCCGTTGTTTCAATAATTATTTCTAAAGATTTAAGTAAAATTAATAATTCAAATACTTTTCCTTACGATTTGTTTGGTTTTAATTTTCCTTTTGGTTTTGAGCAGCCAAACACGGGCGGTAATAGTGGCGGCACGGGCAAAACGGAAATTGGCGGGGGAACGGGCTTTATAATTTCTTCGGATGGGTTGATTTTAACTAATAAACATGTGGTCTCAGACACAGCGGCGGAATATACGGTTATTACAAATGACGATCAAAGATATGACGCGAAAATTTTAGCCACTGATCCGGTTTTGGATATTGCCGTCTTAAAAATTGACGCCAAAGATTTGCCAACCGTGGAATTGGGAGATTCCGATAAAATTGAAATTGGTCAGACGGTTATTGCCATCGGTAATTCTCTCGGGGAATATAAAAATGCCGTGACTAAAGGCATAATTTCTGGCATAGGGCGACGGATCGTGGCGAGTGATCGACTTGGTGGTTCAGAGGTTATTGAAGAAGCGCTTCAAACTGACGCGGCTATAAATCCGGGAAATTCCGGCGGACCGCTCGTGAATCTCGCTGGGCAGGTTATTGGCATTAACACAGCGATGAACCAGGAAGGACAGTTGATCGGTTTTGCTATTCCGATTAATGCGGCCAAGCAGGATATAGAGAGCGTAAAAATGAATGGAAAAATTATTCGGCCATGGCTCGGCGTTCGTTATGTTTTGATTAATCAAGAAATAGCCAAGGAAAATCAATTGGAAAAAGATTATGGGGCATTAATTGTCCGCGGCCAAAAGCAGACGGATTTAGCCATAGTGCCCGGCTCACCGGCCGACAAAGCGGGTTTGGTTGAGAATGATATAATTTTGGAAATGAATGGTCAAAAAATAGACGAAGATCATCCTTTAGCCAAGGAAATTGCTAAATCTAAGCCGGGCGATGAAATAACTTTGAAAGTTTTGCACAAAGGCGAAGAAAAAGATGTGAGAGTAACACTTGCCGAGTATAAAGAATAACTTTAATCGGGAGGTTAGTTGTAAATTATGAAAATGGACGAATTAGTTAAAAGCATAGAAGAGTTGGAGCAGAGGATAGAAAAGGCCTTTGAACTTTTAAAGTTAGGAAATAGTAAAAAAGAAATCGTCAAATTGGAAAAATTAACTTTGGCGCCGGAGTTTTGGAAAGATCAGGAAGCGGCGAAGGAAACGAACCAGAGATTGAATGATTTGAAAGAAGAGGTTGAAGTTTGGGAAAAATTAAAAAAAGAAGTGGGGGATATTTTGGATTTGGCCAAGCTCGATCAAAAGGACAAAGAAGTTTCTTTGCGCGAAGAGATTGAAAAAAAATATAATGAGCTTCTCGTTCAATTTAGGAAGTTGGAATTTTTTGTTTTATTTTCCGGCCCGCACGATCGAGCGAACGCCATTTTGAGTATTCATGCCGGAACGGGCGGCACTGAAGCCCAGGATTGGGCAGAGATGCTTCTCAGAATGTATTTTAGGTTTTGCGAGAAGAAGGGATGGAAAACAGAAATTATTGATGAAACGCGTGGTTCTGAAGCGGGCATTAAGAGCATAACAGTAAGAGTCACCGGTCGGATGGCTTATGGATGGCTTCGGAGTGAATCCGGTGTTCATCGCTTAGTCCGTATTTCTCCCTTTGATGCGGAAAAAATGCGGCATACTTCGTTTGCTTTAGTTGAAGTTTTGCCGGAAATTGACGATGTCTCAGAAATAAAATTGGATTCGAAAGATTTGCGGATCGACACATATCTATCAAGCGGACACGGCGGACAAAGCGTGCAGACAACTTATTCGGCCGTTAGAGTTGTTCATCTTCCCACGGGTCTCACCGTAAGCTGCCAGCGCGAACGTTCACAGGCTCAAAATAAAGAAACCGCCCTAAAAATTTTGAAAGCAAAAATTTTACATCTGCAGGAGGAGACCCGAACAAAGGAAATTGATAAATTACGAGCCGGAGTTTTGGCGGCGTGGGGAAATCAAATTCGGTCATATGTTTTGCAGCCGTACCGAATGGTTAAAGATCACAGAACAAAACTTGAAACAGCGGATACAGACGCGGTGCTTAATGGAGATTTGGAACAGTTTATGGAGGCATATTTAAAATGGAAAAAGGAACAGAATA
Source organism: Patescibacteria group bacterium (assembly GCA_041650995.1). Lineage (NCBI taxonomy): Bacteria > Patescibacteria group bacterium. The sequence continues at coordinate 494,725 of JBAZJZ010000001.1, read as the reverse complement.
ATAAATAAAATTATATATAGTTTAAAAATTGAAAATTTATATTTATGGCAAAGATTATTGTCACTGGCGGCGCAGGATTCATCGGCTCTCACATTGTGGATGCGCTTGTCGGACGCGGTCACCAGGTCGTTGTGCTTGATAATTTGTCTACAGGCAGAAAGGAAAATCTTAATCCAAAAGCAAAGTTTTATAAAGTTGATATTCGTGATAAAAAAATTGGCAGCATTTTTAAAAAGGAAAAGCCCCAGGCGGTATTTCATTATGCCGCTCAAATAGATGCGCGGGCTTCGGCGCGCGATCCAATGTTTGACGCGGAAGTAAACGTGCTTGGGTCAATAAATATTTTACAGAATGCCGCTAATGCGGGCGTGAAGAAAATAATTTTTGCTTCAAGCGGCGGTAATCTTTCTTCCGAGGAGACAGTTTTGCCGACTCCGGAAGATAAAATTTCTTTGCCCGCCTCTCCTTACGGCGCGGCAAAATTTTCCACGGAAATGTATTTGCATTATTTTTGGAAGACTTATGGCATGAAATATATTGCTCTGCGTTTAGCCAATGTTTATGGACCGCGCCAATCGCCGCATGGCGAAGCCGGAGTAGTTGCCATTTTTACCAATAAAATGCTCCAAGGAAAGCAGCCGGTTATTTTTGGCAATGGCAAACAAACCAGAGATTACATTTACGTCGGTGACGTTGTTCGGGCAAATCTTTTGGCGTTGAGATCAAAAAAGGTAGGACCTTTTAATGTTGGAACGGCTCGCGAAACAAGCGTTCTAAAGCTTTTTAAAACTTTAAAGAAATTAACCGGTTCCCGCGCTTCCGAAATTTTTGGCGCGCCGGTCGGGCAGGGCAAGGCCGCCGGCAAAGTTGCCGGAGAACAAATGCGTAGCGTTTTAGATTCTTCAAAAATTCGTCGCGAACTTGGCTGGAAGCCAAACGTAAATTTAGATGAAGGATTAGAGATGACGGTAAGGTGGTTTCAGGGAAACAAAAAAGCAAGTTGCTGAAAATAGATCGGATTTGATAATTGAGCCGTAAATTGAGCCGTAATCAGATGTTTTTACAAAAAATTTTTCATCGTTATTTCGCCGACGGCATGGCGCGGGAGTTGAAAGAACTTTTTTGGTCAACAGCAATTTTGGATTTTGCCATTTCTGCTGTTGGTGTTTTTGAACCCATTTATCTTTACACATTGGGATTTTCTTTATCTAAAATATTAGTTTTTTACATCGCCGTTTACGCGTTGTATTTTTTATTAGTGCCGCTTGGTGGAAAATTTGCCCGGGCCCGCGGCTACGAACACGCGATTCTTTTTTCCACGCCCTTTTTAATTCTTTTTTATTTGTCTTTATTTGCCATTCCCTATCACCCGTTTTTTATTGTAAGCGCGATTATTTCTCTGGCAATCCAAAAAACTCTTTATTGGCCTGGTTATCACGCCGATTTTGCCCGTTTCGGAAAAGACGGATCGCGCGGCAGGGAAATTTCCAATTTAGTGGTGCTCGATTCCATAGTTATGATTTTGGGTCCGGCGTTTGGCGGCGTTGTTATCGCGACCATGGGATTTAAAGTTTTATTTATTATCGTCGCTTTTTTAATTTTAGTTTCAAACATTCCGCTTCTTACCACTCCGGAAAAATTTGTGCCCGTGCCTTTTTCTTATAAGGATTCCATGAAGCGGCTCGTCGCGCCGGAAAATCGCCGGAGACTTTTTTCTTATTTTGGTTTTGGCGAAGAACATCTGGCTGGCTACCTTTGGCCAATTTTTATTTTTTTAATGATTCCGGCTTACGCCTCCATCGGATTTTTAGTTTCCGCCTCAGTTTTTGTGGCGACAATTTTAACTTTATACATCGGAAGGATTACTGACGAAGAATCAAGGCACGAGGTTTTGAAAATAGGGGTTATTTTTACCGCTTTTACTTGGCTTATGAGGGTTTTGGTGGTTTCCGGTGTCGGCGTTTTTATGTCTGATTCGCTGTATCGGGTTTCAAGACGAACAGTCGGCGTTCCGCTCGCGGCGATTATCTATGATGAAGCGAAAAAAACCAGTGTGATGAACTCAGTTGTTTTTCTTCAGATGGCTTTAGTTTTAGGAAAACTTATTGTAAGTGTTCTTGCCCTTGTTGTTCTTTTCTTTTTTCCGGATAGTTGGGTCGCGCTTTTTATTTTGGGCGCGGCGATGACAGCGTTGTACGCGTTGATGTAGGTTTGATATAGGTAGCCGCAGGCTTTATAGCCTGAGTTAAAAGAGCAATCAATGTTTAAAATTAACGAACGAAAGCATCGGCTACCAAGGGATCTTTACATCGGCCAAATAATCTGCGCTTTCACAATTTGTTTGGAGGATAGACAACCGTTTTTTGTTTCTCCGGATGTTTTTAATCAATTAGAGAATATTTTATTAAGCACACTAAAAAAAATTTGTTGTGAGGCCCATATTTATTATTTCATGCCCGATCACTGTCACTTCGTGATAGAAGGGAAACAAGAGTCCTCCAATCTGTATAAGTGTATTGTGGAATTTAAGCAAAGATCAGGCTATTGGTTTTCGTGTTCAAAATTTGGCGTTAAGTGGCAAAAAGATTTTTACGATCATATTTTAAGAAGAGATGAAGACATCATTAAACAAGTTAAATATATTCTGGAAAATGTCCAAAGAAAAGGTTTGGCGCGTGACTGGCTTGGGTATCCTTTTAGGGGCTCTACACTGTATAATTTTGATGATTGGATTTTCGCGGGCTAAAGCCCGCGGCTACCGGCGCGAATGATTTAATTTTGGTAGCCCCAGCCGTGATAATTGATTATTTATTTTGGTAGTCGCAGCCTTTAGGCTGCGTCGTCAAATAGAGCGCGGGCTAAAGCCCGCGGCTACCGCATCGATAATGTGTTTTTATGGAATTATATTCACTTACCGTAATAAAATCGCTTTGTAAAAAATACGGCGTCCGTCCGTCACGGGAATACGGGCAAAATTTTTTAATAGATCGCGAAGTTTTGGAAAGTATAGTTCAGGCGGCCGATTTAAAAAATAATGATACTGTTTTGGAAATCGGTCCCGGGTTTGGCGTGTTGACCGCAGAGTTGATCGGGCGAGCGAAAAGAGTTGTGGCCGTAGAGACAGACAGAAAAATGGCGAAAATATTGGGAGAAATTTTAGACATCCCAAAAAATTTAGAAGTTGTGGAAAAGGATATTTTAAAAATTGCCAATGACGAATTGGGAGTTAAAAATTATGAATATAAAATTGTCGCCAACCTCCCATATCAAATTACGTCAGCAGTATTTAGAAAATTTTTAAGCGAAGAGCCGCGGCCGGAGGAAATTACGGTGATGGTGCAAAAGGAAGTGGCCGAGCGGATTTGCGCCGCGCCCGGCGAGATGAGCTTGCTTTCTCTTTCGGTTCAATTTTACGGTCAGCCGGAAATTGTGGACATTGTTCCTAGACGCGCTTTTTGGCCGGAACCGGAAGTTGATTCGGCGATTATAAAAATTTCTAACATAAAAAATATTTACGAAAGAAATAAAAAAGAAATTGCCCCGGAAAAATTTTTTCGTCTGGCTAAAATTGGTTTTTCTTCGCGGCGCAAGCAGCTGCAAAATAATTTAGCCGGGGGTTTGCGGTTGTCGAATAAAAAAATTAAAGAAGTTTTAGTCAATTTGGGTTTCGATGAACGAGTACGCGCCCAGGATTTGGGTGTGGATAATTGGGTAAAGCTGGTTCAAGCGCTTAATTACTAAATTACTCAATTACCAATTGCTAAATAGCGTGTCAAATTTGGTAATTAAGTAATTGGTAATTAGGTAATTATTTGATTTTGATTGTGTATTTCTTTTATGCTATACTATATTAAAGTATGGAAGGAATAAAAAATGAACCCGAAAAAGAACGCCGAATCAAAATTGGGGTGACGATTTTGGTGATTTTATGCGTGATTGCTGTTCTAGGAATAATTTGGCAATATCCCAAATATTTGCGCGCCCCTTTCGCCAGATACGGCCAAGATATAGGGTTATGGAAATCGCAGCTTGAAGCAGACGCGGAAAAATTGGCCGCCATGAAAGAGACCGATACAGATGGAGATGGATTAACCGATTATGATGAAATCTATATTTATGGAACGAGTTCATATTTAGCCGATTCTGATTCAGACGGGTTTTCTGATAAAGAAGAAATTTCTTCAGGAAACGATCCGAATTGCCCGGCGGGGAAAATTTGCTCCAAGGCCGGAGAGGAGGGGGCGGCAAAAGCCGAGCCAATAGTCACGCCGCCCGTTGAGGAAGAATTGGGAGGATTATTAGCCGGAACAGCCACGGCGGAAGAAGTGCGCGACGCCCTGCGGCAGGCCGGAGTTGATGACGCAACTTTGAATAAACTTGATGATAAAACTCTTTTAGAACTTTATAACGAAACCCTCCGCGAATCAGGCGGGGCGGTAGTACCAAGCAATACAAACACGAATTCCACATTGCCAACAAATGTTAACATTAGCGAGATGACGCCGTCCCAACTCCGAGAACTTTTACGGCAGGCCGGAGTTGACGATGCAACTTTAAATAGCGTTGATGACGCAACTTTGATGAAAATTTTTGAAGAGACGGTGAATAAGGGGAATTAGGAATTATGAATCAGGAATCAGGGAAGATAAAATCTTTTACCGACCTCGATGCGTGGAAAGAAGGACATAAATTAGTTTTGGACATTTACAAATTGACGAAGATATTTCCCAGGGAGGAATTATTTTGTTTGACAAATCAACTGCGCCGCGCGGGAATTTCTTTTACATCAAATATTGCCGAAGGATTTAGTAGGCAGTCCTTCAAAGAAAAATTACAATTTTATTCAATGGCGCTTGGCTCTTTAACGGAAATTCAGAATCAATTATTAGTGGCCAGAGATATTGGTTATATTGCCGGAGCAGATTTTAATAGAATTGCCGAACAGACCATTAAGGTGAATAAAATTACTAACGGTTTAATCAAAAAATCAAAAACCATAATTCATAATTCCTGATTCATAATTCATCTTCAGTTATGTCTGTTATCCAGAGAAATTATAAAGTAAAAAAATGGACTGTTAGCGCGGTTTTGATTTGTTTTATTTTGACCCAGGTTGTTTCCGGCGTCTTTTTATATGCTCGTCCGGCCGAGGCGCAAATGGTTGTTTCCGACCCGGTAACTGGCGCCCAAACAACAATTAAAAACATAAAAGATTTTTTGAAAGTTCTGGTAGTGAATGCGGGAACAATGGCTTTGATTAACGCCGCCTCGCGCTTCATGCAAAAATTATCGTATGATTTGGCTGTTAGTCTGGCTTCCGGCGGGGGCGGACAGATGCCGCTTTTTTCCACTGAAGGTTGGGGAGATTATTTAGGTAACGCCGCTTTAGACGCGGCAGGTGAATTTATCGGAAGTTTTGGCGAAATGGTTGGTGTTAATTTTTGCGCTCCGCCAAATCCGAGACTGGGACTTGCTCTTCAGCTGCAGTTAGCCCAAACATACGCGGACGGATTGCCGCCACCAACTTGCGAATGGTCGTCGATTCGTTCAAACTGGGAGTCATTTATCGCTGAAGTGCAAACAGAAGATTTTTTACGGGAAGCAGCTTCGCAGTTTCAAATTGGTTACGGAGCAGGCACGGATCTTGATTTAGCAATGAGCGCGTATGTCGGAGCATTCAATGCGGAAAGAAGCGCTTCTGATACGGCAGCCTTAACCAGAGAAGAAGGGCAAGGTTTTTTACCTTCATCAGAACTTATCAGCGGAAAAGTAAAAACTCCGGCGGAAGTTATTCGCCAAACTTCGGAAATTCAAACTGAGGGTCCGGTTGACGCGGAACAATTAAAGTGGAGTCTTTCTGGCCAGGCGCTCTCGGCTGGGGCACAGGGAATACTTTCGGTGATGGTATCAACTTTTGTAAGTACCCTGCTTTCCAAAACAATGGAGAATATTTTTAGTAAAGGGATGTATTCTCTGGCGGATCTTTTTCCGAAGGGTGAGGACGCGACCTCAAAAGAGGGAACAGCCTGGGGCGGACGGCGTGCCGCGGAGCTGGCTTTTGCCGATTTGCTTGTGCCGCAAATTAAAGAAGGCGGCACTTACGATATCTTATCTGATTTTATTGTTTGTCCTGAAAAATTTAAAGGCACAAATAATTGCGTGATGGATGGAAAATTTGAAGCCGCGGTCCGGCAGGCGCAAACCGGAGAGGCGCTCACGATTAGCGAGGCGATCAAACAGGAATATTTGCACGGCGAGTGGCCACTATTTCCTCCTTCAAACACAGCAAAAAATCAGGATCCAAATTGTTACACTTATGGCTATTGCTATAGCAATCTCGTTAAATTAAGAAAGGCGAGAATTATTTCCATTGGTTGGGAAATTGCCGCGCAAAGTCAAACAAGCAGCGAACCCGTAAGTTTAAAAGAAGTAGTTGATCGGTTTCATGATTGTAATTATACCGATCCGGCTTATCCAGAAGGTAAAGCCGATACTGAGCATCCGTATTGTCATTTAATTGATCCAGACTGGATTTTGAAAGCGCCGGCCGAGCAATGCCGCGCGCGGGTTTATGGGCCGTTGCTTCAAACCACGGAAAACAGTTTCCGCCAGGAAACATGTGTTGATTCACCGACTTGTATTGCTGAAGATGACCAAGGAAATTGCGAAGGCGGCTGGGGTTATTGCACCAGAGAAAAAAATATCTGGCGGCTGGACGGAGATAAGTGTGATGCGCAATACGATACTTGTAAGCTTTTAAAACGAAGCGACGGGCAAAATGTTTCTTATGTCACAAACACGGTTGATTATGGTCCGCCTTGCAATGCCGATGACATTGGCTGCCGTTGGTATTCAACTCGACAATCAAAAGTCGGGGACGACTGGCTCTGGCAAGATACGCTTACTGGTTCGGGAACCGCGGCCCGCCGATCAGACAGAATTTTCTTTAATAAAAATATTACTCAATGCGACGAGCCGGGTTGTAATGAATTTTTACGGACAACGTCGGATACAAAATTAAATTTAGTTAGTAACAGCAGTTTTGAAAATTTTACCGGAACGGCTGGTGATGGTGTTAAAGATGAATTTGCTTCTTGGCCAATTCCTTGGGGGGTGTACGGCGATCCAAACGCGGAAGCTGCTTCGGACACCTATTTCGGCCGAACCGCAATAAAGGCAAGCGGAGTCATCGGTCAAACGGTTCGATTGGATAAGGAGCGCGGCGGCAGAACTTTTACTCTTTCCCTTTATGCCAAAGGTTGCGCTGCGTCCAGCACGTTTGATTTTGGCGGAACGATCACTGCAAGAAATACTCCAGCACCTTCGGAAACGTCGTGGCAGAGATATCAGGTTACTCATTCATTTCCAAGTGGAGATACGGCGACAACAGTCAGTATCGCTTTTTACAATGCCTCAATGTCCCCATCTGCTCCATGTTTGATTGACGCCGTGCAACTTGAAGAGGGATTTTTTGCTTCGCAATACCACGAAGGCTGGGGAAGAACCGGCGAAGCGCTTTATTTGAAAGCCGCGCCAGATTATTACTCTTGTTATGACTACACTTCAACCGGTGCCTTGAATAAAACAAACGACGCCGAACAATGCCAAAATTACGCCAAAGCCTGCGAAGAAAAAGACGTGGGTTGTGACGAATTCCGTCCGACAAACGGCGACCCGTCTGTCCCGGGCGTAGCCAGTTATCCGGATGATTATTGCCCGGCCGAATGCGTTGGCTATCAAACATTTAAACAAGTCGCGACTGATTTTGAACAAGATAAATTCCCGGTTTATTTTATCCCGACGACAGGCAGAACTTGTAACGCCGCGGACGTTGGCTGCGATCAGTTCACGAGTTTGGAAAACGAAGCCGTGGCAAATTTCAGCGTGATTCGCCGCTGCGAAAAACCCGGCGCGACAGGAGCGGCTTTCTACACCTGGGAAGGAAGCGACACAACCGGTTATCAATTGAAAACTTGGAATTTGAAGATGGGCGGAGCCACGACCCCGGATAGCGATCCGAGTGGCGGAGTTCCTCCATGCACCGCGCTTCTCTCGGACGGTTTAACTTGCGACAGCGCTTCATTTGTTGGTCTTTGCACCAAGGCAGATTCTTTAATTAATCCTGATTGCCGTGAATTTTACGATTCTGCCGGATTGAAACATTATAGGTTGTATTCAAAAACAATTATCATGACGGACGATTGCCACCCGTACCGCAAAACAATTTCCAGCACGGCTGATTGCGGAACTTCGGGCGGAAGATGGGATGCGGTAAAAAGTGAGTGTGCTTACAATGTTTATTTGCCCGAGTCTCGTACTTGTTCAAACGAAGCAGTTGGTTGCCGAGCTTATCGCGGCAATGCCGGAGCAAATACGGCAGTGATTTTAAATGATAATTTTGATGATTCTTCAATAGCCAACTGGGACGAAGCAGATTTGCCGGTTATAAGTTCTGAATCGCTTGTTGTCGGCGGGAAGTCCTTATCCTTTGGCGCTACGGGAACACTAGATAAAAATTTGGGCTCCGCGGTTAGACAGAATGGCCTTTACACCTTATCTTTCTGGGCTAAAGGAAATAGCAGATTAGATATTAAATTTTTGGGCGCCACGTCTTCCGGCAAAGAATTTAGTTCAGCGACCAAGAGTCCGACAAATCTTTCTTTTGACTGGCGATATTTCTCGCTCGGTCCGGTTTATGTTGATTGGAGTGTTGCCGGCGGAGGTGAAACTTTGCGGATTGCCTCGGTGGGCGGAACAACCCCAGTTTATATTGATAATATTATTTTGAGAGAAATTCAGTCGTATATTTACGTGGTTAAAAATTCATGGAATACGCCAGCTTCCTGTGATCGGTCTTTTGCGGTTGATTTTTCAATTGCTGATCAAGGAGATTGCGCTACTGCCGGGGGTTCGTGGAGTTCAGACCGCAGTGAGTGTATTATTTCCGCGCTTTTGCCACAAGCCCAGCTTGGCTGCGCAAGTTATTATGATCGCGCGAATGGTTTGCATTATCTAAAATCTTTTTCAAGGCTTTGTTCGCCCGACGCTGCCGGCTGCGCGAAATTATTAAAAACTAATAATAACACCTCGGCGACCGCGGAAACTTTCAATACGGAAAATGACAGCGAGCCGGCTCTTTCGGAAGAAGAAAGATTGTCCGACAATGTTACGATTCCGACGGATTCCTACGCATACATCGTGGTAAACGACGAATATAAATGCGCCGCGCAAAATAAAGGTTGCGCTGAATTTGGTTCGCCGACCTTGGACGCCGCCGGAAACGTGAAGGTGGGGGATGACGGCAAACCGCAGTATGATACCGTCAATCTCTTGGCCAATCCGGCGCTTTATAATTCCCCGACGGGAAGAATTCTCTGTCAAGTCGGGTTTTTGTCCTGTGAAGAATACACCACGACCGACGGCGGAAAAATGTATTTTAAAGATCCGGGCGTTCGGCTTTGTGAATGGAAAGATAATGTGACGGTCAGCGGACAAAACGTTTCCGGATGGTTTAAAAAGGGAAGCAATCCGCTTGAACCTTGCGATCCGGCGAATTTCAGCGGCGGGTATTACAATATTTGGAAAAATGGCGACGCAAATTGCAGCCTGCCTTACGTTTGCCAGAATACCGCGGGTTGCGCTTGCACTGTTGGTACAGCCGGGGCTACCGGCAAGACCGGAACAACTTGCACAGTTTCTTATAACAAACGATCCTGCCCGTACTCCGGTTGGGTAGGCGAGTGTATTCCGCAGGCTGACCGGTGCACAAAATTTGTTGATCCGGCCGATACTTCAGATGACCCTCTAGGCGCGGCATATTATTATATTAAGAATGACAAAATCAGTTCAGGGAACTGTAATGGCATGGCTTCGCAAAAAACTGGTTGTGCTCTGTTTAATGATACAAGCAATCCGCAGTTGACTTACAATGCCAACGCGACATATTTAAGCTCGGAAAAGAAAACGGGTGATCCGGGCGGGTTAGTCGCGCCGATTGATTGCACAAAACAAAATTGTAAGCTTTGTGTCAATGGCTCAATCAGGGGATCAAGTTTGGATACGTATGAAATCTCGGGTGTCACTTGCAATACAGACGCCGATTGCCCAGGCGATCCGGCACCAAGGCCTGGCGCGTCGGGTTGGAGATGTTTAAGCACTTTTGATTTAGGAGGACAGAGAGTTGTTCAAATTTCTTGTCCGATAGGCTCACCAGCCCCGGAGTGCAGGATAACTTACAGGGGGCAAACTTCTATTTATACATCTGGCGGGCCACAACGTATCGCTGTTAACCCGAACGACTCTAACACTCTTATCCAAGTCCGCCGCGATCGCGTTTGCGGGGAATGGCTGACGTGCTCTGGCACGACTTCAACTTTTGATCCGCAAACCGGACGACAGAAAGTTTTGTGCAATACGGTTACATCTTGCCGACAATACGCAAAAGTAGGACAGGCTACGGCGCAATGTACTGATTCCAATTTTACGCCGGAAACCTCGCGCAAGATTTTAAGTAAAGATTTGTATGTTTCTCGTGACGTTACTTTCAAGGGAATGGATTATTCGGGCGATTCAATTTATAACCAATATCAGGCATTTGATTTGCGCGCGGTAAATATTGGCACAGAAGAAAGTCCAGTCCAGACCTTGGGTTTTGTTGACGATCGCTGTTTTGACGCCGCTGGTAGCGTTATTTCTTGTGCCACGCATCCTCCGGGATTTTGCGCTAGCGAGACAAATGGTTCACGATGCGGTGATAATGGTAAATGCTTCAACAATATTTGTATAACTAATTTTCGCGGTGATCCATTCGCGCCAGGCGCGCTTCTGGCGATGACCGAGGAAAACGCGGAAAAAATTTCCTGCCGCGCTTATCCGGAACAATCATCTCCTTTTCCAAATAGCGTAGTAAAGAATTGGTCGCCCTTGAGTAAACAACCCGGGTTTAGCGGCGCGAATATTTGCGAAAATGGGGAAGATTGTGAATGTTCATACAAGAAAGCGAGCTATGGTAGTGGCGCGTTAACAAAATATTTTGATAAAGATAACGTTTCTTTGCCAAGTATTTGTGTAGGCGGAAAAGAGCCGGGTAAAACTTGTGCCGATGATAGTGAGTGCCTGGGCGATGGCAAATGTTATTCCGCTGAAAAAATAGATGTTGTTCTTGGCTGGAGTGGATTTTGTTTAGAACGCGATACATCAACTTCAATTAACGGGAAGCCGGATCAGTTGGCCTGTCTTACTTGGTATCCAATGGATCAAATTCCCGGCATGCCAGATTTATATAATAATTATGAAACAGCAGGGTTCCCGTTGGGAAATAAATATTATTGTTTAGAGGCCGGTGTTTTTAGAAATTTAAGTCCGGTTGGTTTTGATAGTGAAGATGATCGTGAATGTGCGGAATTAGGAGGATATAGCGGTTGTGTCGGAGGAGAAGATTGCTATTGCCATGCTGAACGAGGCGAAGCTCTAGGAGCTTGCGCTAAAAACATAACACAATGTGATCCGGTAAATGATTTTGCTTTAATAACTCATTGCGAATACGAAGGATGGTGTGAAGAAGATATAGGAGATAATGATTGTCCGTATCGTTGCGTGCCAAAAAATTCAAAGCGGCCAGATGATTCAAGCTGTAATTTAACTCGCGCTGCAGATCGCATAAATAGCAATGGTTTAGAAGTTTATTATGTTGATAATTTACGCGAGACTTTTGATCAGTTTAAAGATTGTCGCCGAGAAGGCGGCGTTGAAGAGGGGGCCGGATACCGCAAATACGCCAGTCATTCAGACCCGTTCATTGGTTGCAAGGTTTTTTATCAAGTCGCGGGCACGAGTGATAGAGACGCAAATAAGGCGTGGACTGACAGGATCTGGCAAGATGGCGGACACCCAGTGGTCGCCGATCCGTATCAATCTTTGCTTGGCTATTTTTATGATGTAGAGCCCCGACCTTTTGGCGCGTCCAGCAGCGACCCGTTAAATGATTTCTTAACTATTCCTACTTGCCGAAAGGATACAGATAATTTGACAATTAGTTTAACAAATCCTGATTTAAGTTGCCCGGCGTCTGGCTTTACAAAGTATCCGGAAGAAGGTGTTGGTTTGACTGTGCCAAATGAAGATAGGTCTTACACTTCCGTCTATCGTTCTCCGGCAGCAGGAGGAACGTCATGCAGGGTGGCGGAAGATTGCACGCGTAATTGGATTTGCGGCAATGTCCAGTGTCATAAATCGTGTGCTGATGACGCAGAATGCGGAGCCATGGGTCCATGCGTCTTTGGTGGAAGCACGGGCAGAGGTTATTGTCAGGCAAGCACGCCTTTAGCTGATTCAGATTTTACTGGTGATTTGGTAAGAGAATGTAATTTTATTGCCGGTTATAGCCCTTCAGCGCCAATTGGCGAGTGTAAAACAATTGGAGGAACGGCTTTGCCGCGTCAGTGTACCACTCATGAAGAGTGCCGTAATTTTGATTGTATTAGCGGCGTTTGTGTCCAGGCGGGGAGCGAGCCGGCTGGCAGCGTTGAAAAAGAAACAAGCCGAGCGGCACACGAAAGAATCAGGCAGCTTTTCGCCAAACGTTACGGATTATTTACGTGGGATAGTTTAACGGCCGTTTATTCAGGCTCCGATGTTCCGCCAGCCGATATTACAGATACTTCAAAGAGCGGAGCGTTACCGGCTGGTGTAACTGCGTGGCCCTCTCCGCCACAAATTTGGCCCATCACCGACTGCCAGGGCGACAAGTGCAAACCTTTAATGGAGGAAGGGCCTAATTTAATTCAAGGGATTTCCGTAAACGGGATAGACGGCACGGGTTTAACTCCGTCCGGCGCCAGCGAACCAGTAAACGTCGTCGGCTATGGCGGAGAGCTTTACGCTGTTATGCAGTTCTTCGGTACAGCCGATAAAAACGCGGGTCCTATCACCAAGGTGGTTGTAGACTGGAACGCCGGTCCGGGCACTTCAAGCACCACCACTGGCCGCTACAAAAACCATCTTGGCCGGGAAGGTTGTGATAATAGAGACTTTGCCCATTCAACCGGCGCTTGCACTGAAGACCATTTCTACTTTACAAATATTTATAACTGTCCTTCTAACGCCGCGAGCACTGTCCGCGCCTGTGTTTCTGATTCAGACTCCAATTGTTTCGCCGCGGTTTGCCCTGAAAACGTAGATGGCGCTATCCCCGGCAATGGTTCCTGCTGCGTCTTCAAACCAAGAGTGCAGCTTACTGACAACTGGGGTTGGTGTAATGGGAGTTGTACTGGAAGAGTGAATGGGTGTTATGATTCAGAGTGCTCTCCAGAGCGGGAAGGAGAATCGGGTATAAATCATTGGACATATTTTTCCGGCAAGGTCATTGTAGTACCCAGGTAATAGAAAAAAATTTACGAAAAGAAAAAAAATCCGGCGACGCAAACCTGAACAGGTGTTCAAGTTCGCGTCGCCGGTTTCGGTTCACTGGGGATCAGCCCACCATGTGCCGTGGGAAGTTCCCTCCGATTCATCCCACAATCCTTCCATGCGGGGGGGGGTCTGGGTGAAGTTGCCGGTGATCGTACGATCGGAAGCAGCACAATCTCGGAAAAGTGAAACGTAGCCACTCTCCGAAATGGTGCCGGAGTACTCGCAAAGGTCATCCAACCCAATCACAAGACATCCGTCCTGCTCGAGCGTGAGGGTGTAGTATCCTTCGTAACCCAAGTCGTTCCGGTACGTCAGCGCCCAGTCGCCGGCGATGTTCGGGCAGGCCGTGCTCTCGTCCGTCGTGCCGTCCTCGGCCGTGTCGGGATCGGCGTCCGCGTCCGCGTCGGAGCCGGCATCGCTGTCGGCGTCCATTTCCGCGTCGTAGTCGTCGTCCCCGTCGGGGCAGCCGGTCGTGAGACCGAACAGGATCGTGATCATCGCCACCATCCAGAACTTCGTCATGACTTTCCTCCAGTTATGGCCTGAGCTTGTCGAAGGCCTCCCTTCGACTCCGCTTGCGCGTCGCTCAGGGAATAACACCCTTGTTTTCAAACACGGCTCATTCCGTGTCTGGGGCTATAAAGCCCAAGCGAAAAAGCGTTATTTACGCCCTTTCGTCCAAGCTTTAAAACACCTTTTAATATACTATATTTTCAAGGTTTTGTCAAGACCCGTTGACGTTTCCCCTCTTAAGGTAAGAGGGGATTAAGGGGAGTTATGAAAGTATCCCTTTTCTTCATTATATATCATTATATCCCAAAAAGATAACGGTCGTCTTACGGAACCCCTCACCCTAACCCTCTCCCCCAAGGGGCGAGGGAAAATTTTTATCTCCGGCTTTGGCTTTACCGCATCCGGTGCTACAGAACCTAAAAATGTCGTTAGTTACGGCGGCCAATACGTCGCCACCATGCAATTCTTCGGCACGGCCGATAAAGATACCGGTCCGATCAGATCCGTTCAAGTCGACTGGAATGATGATAGCGATATCGCCGGAACAAGAAACGCTCGCTACAAAAACCATCTTGGCAAAGATGCCTGTGATAACTCAGATTTTGCCCATTCCGAAGATCGTGCCTGCACTGATGATTATTTCTACTTTACCCATACTTATAAATGCCCTTCTAACGCCGCGAGTACTGTCCGCGCCTGTGTTTCTGATTCAGACTCCAACTGTTTCGCCGCAGTTTGCCCTGAAAACGTAGATGGCGCTATTGCCGGCAACGGCTCCTGCTGCGTCTTCAAACCAAGAGTTCAGCTTACTGACAACTGGGGGTGGTGTAATGGAGATTGTACGGGGACGGGAAGAGGGTGTTATCTGAGTGATTGTGACATCGGTGATGTCCAACCGCACTGGACATCCTTCGCTGGCCGTGTCATAGTTGTGCCGAAATAATAAAATATTTTCAGATAAAAAAACGCCCCGCATTCTGCACTTTGCAGTTTGCGGGGCTTTGGCATTACTGGCGATCGGCCCACCATTGGCCGTATCCACCCCCCGTAGAAGTCCAGTTTCCCTCCAGTCGAGGAGGACTCACGAGATTGCCAGTCAGTGTACGGGTACCACCGTAATCGCGCCAGAGAGAGAGCCGTCTTCGTTGACGGTGCCGGAGAACGCACCGCCATCATCGTCGTAGCCACTCAAGGAGCAGCCGCTCTGTTCGAGCGTGAGGATGTAGTGCTCATCGAAACCCGTCGCATCACTGTGGTATGTCAACGCCCACTCGCCAGCCACGCTCGGGCAGTCGGCGGTCTCGTCCGTCGTGCCGTCCTCGGCCGTGTCGGTCTCGGCGTCCGCGTCGGAGCCGGCATCGCTGTCGGAGTCCATGTCCGCATCCGTGTCGTAGTCGTCGTCACCGTCCGGGCAGCCGGTCGTCGTGAGACCGAACAGGATCGCGATCATCGTCACCATCCAGAACTTCTTCATTGTCAATCCCTCCTCCGCCTCTGGCGGATTCTTCTTTCCCGCCTCTTCGGCGGATTTTTTTGTTTCAAACACGGCTCATTCCGTGTCTGGGGCTATACAGCCCAAGCGAAAAAGCGCTATTTACGCCCTTTCGCCCAAGCTTTAAAACACCTTTTAATATACCTTATTTTCAAGGTTTTGTCAAGGAATGTTAACCTCCCAAATCGGGAGTTTTTGTGTTATAATAAAATAATTCAAAGTTTGCGGAAATCATCGCAGACAATTTTTACTTATCCCTTTCCCATGGCAAATTTCGAAGAACAAGATTTTCAAAATGAACTGCGCCAGGCGCAAGTTGCTTCGTCGAATCAGCCGGATGAAGAAGCGCCGGAGGAGGAGCTGGACGAAGAGCCGGAAACGTTAGAATCGCCCGAAGATGAACAGGTGGCGCAGGCATCGCTCTCAGGCAAAAAAGCTCAAGCCGCGGCGGAGAAAAAAATCGGGCAAGGGATTCAAAAGGCCGGAGAGGTAGGGAAAGGGGCGTCTTTTCTTTTGCGGCGGATTGGCGGAATTCTTATTTCTTTTGGCGCGGGAGCCGGAATATCCATAATCGGTTTGATTTTTGGTTTGCCGCTTTTATTAATCGGCATTGTTATCGTCATTATCGGAATTTTTTCTTCAATGGCCTCGCAGGCAACTATTATGGCCGGAGAAGCGATGGAAAAGAAAGCTAAAAAAGAAGAGAAAAAAATTGCCAAAGCCGGAGGGGGCGGAGGAAAAGGAATGCTTGATGTTTCGGAAAAAGCGGCAGAGGCGGCTAAGGTCGCAAAAAAAGCCTCAGGTTTTCTTGCCGGAGTGTTTATTTCCATCGGGTGTTCATTTTTAGGATTATTTTCGGGATTTCTTTTTATAGCGGCGATTGTGATGTTTATTGTAAGTTAAATTTGGCTTGCATCAATTTTTGTAGTATAATATTACAAAGAAGAAGTAAAAGAACAACAGACTAATTATGTTTGAATTTTTTAGCCCAAAAAGAAGAGTCTTGGTGACAATTTTAGTATTGGTCGGATTCGCAGGGATCTTGCTTTTTGGCCTTTTCAGTTTTTCTAAACCGGCAGAAGCAGGGGCTGCCAGAGCGCTTGGCTGGGTTGGAGCGGGAGCACTTGCAATTTGGGGTATTTCAGAAGTTTCAGAGGGCATTCAAAACGCCATTGCCAGTTTTGATATAATAATGATCAATCTGCTTGGCGGATTAGCTAAACTTTTGGGTAAACTTTTTACTTGGGTAGTGGGAATGTTGGTTCAAGTGGCGGCGTATAATAATTTTTTGGATGCCACGGCGGTCGTCACCGGCTGGGTAATTGTTCGCGACCTGGCCAATATGTTTTTCATTTTGATTTTACTTGTAATTTCCATTGCCACAATTTTGCGGGTTGAAGCATATTCATACAAAAAATTACTGCCAAAACTTTTGTTGATGGCAGTTTTAATTAACTTCAGCAAAACAATTTGCGGCATTATCATCGATTTCGCGCAAGTCATCATGCTGACTTTTGTGAATGCTTTTCAGGCCGCGGCCGGGGCGAATTTTTTTCAGGCACTCGGCATTAATCAGATGTTTAGTTTTGAGACCCTTGCTAATGAGGCGGGTGCGGCTGACCAGCAGTGGGATTTGGTGGGTACAGCTTTTTTAGCCTTGATTGTCGTTCTAATCGCGACTATAACCGTAGGAGTTTTGATGGTTGTGCTTGTGGCGAGAATTGTTATTCTTTGGACCCTAATAGTGCTCTCGCCTTTGGCATATCTTTTGGCTTCTTTTCCGCAAGGCCAGCAATATGCCAAACAATGGTGGGATGAATTTTCTAAATATGTAATTTCTGGGCCGATTTTAGCTTTTTTTATTTGGTTGGCCTTGATTGTGGCCGGCGGGGGAACGGCTAATACAGAAATAGGAGTTGATTCCACGGCGCTGGACGCGGCCAATGGTTTGGGTGACATTGGAAAATATAATAATTTATCATCGCTTGTGGTTGGAGTGACGATGCTTTTAGTTGGTTTAATGTTTACACAAAAGTTAGGGATTATTGGCTCTGGCGCGGCTGGCGCGGCTTTGTCGGGATTAAGAAGAGCGGGGACTGCCCCGTTTAGAACAGCCTGGAGAGGGGCAAAAGGCGGAGTTGGTTTGGCCTGGCGTGGGACAAAAGGCGCGGCAAAATTTGGCGCGGGTCAGGTTTCAGAACTTACATATGCCAAAACCGGCGTGGCGTTGCCTTTTTCCGAGCGGAGAAAAGAGGCAAGGGCAAAGAGAAGAAAAAATATTTCCGCGATGCGCGAAGCAGAAGGTATGGCAAAAACTGCCGAGCGTATGGCCGGCGGCCGGGCGTTTTTGGCTTCGGTTATTGATCCGCGAGCCGCTTCCAAAATGAGCAGATGGGAAATGGCTAAAGCGACTTTGGGCGGCAAAGAAGCGCAGGGAAAAGTGCGGCGCGCGGCGGATAGTTTGGCCGGCGCGGCGGCTTCGGAAATGCGGTCGGTTGATCCGTTGCAGGCGGAAAGATTAAAACAGAGAACTGAAGCAGCGATTGGCGAGAGGCAGGCGGCCGGGCAGATTGCGGAAAGGGATGGATTGGAACTTAAAGTCAGGCGGGGAGAGGCAGATGTGTTTGGATTAGAGAGAGGAATTCAAGGTATTGCCAAATCTCGTGAAAGGCAGGGTATGAGCGATGCTGCATTGAGGAAAGATTTAGCGAATGAGCGCGCAGAAATGCAAGTTGCCGAGGAAGAAAAAAAGACGCCGATGACGCCAGAAGAGAGGCAGCAAAGATATCAAGAATTATATAATCAAAATTTATCAGATATTGATGTTGATAAGGAGAGGAAGGGTTTAGAAAAATTTTTCAAGGAAAAGGGCGGAGTTAGCGCCGCTCAAAAATTGGAAGGCCAGTGGATTTTGGAAAAAGGAAAATTGGAAGATAAGTTGAAAATCGACGCAAGTAATTTGGAAAAAGTTAAGTTGAGGTTGGAAAATCCGGATGCGGCGCGCGACGCGGCAAGATCGGATAGGGACGACGCAGAAAAGAGCATTTCTCGATTGTCTAATGAGAAGAAAAATAACCAGCTTGAGTTGAATAAATTAATAGAAAAAGCGTCTGCTCCTGGTGGATTTTTAACGCCGGCTGAACGAGATAAAAAGTTTGATTTAGAAACAAGACAAAAAGAGATTGATGTTGATATTAAACAAGATCAACAGGTTATTCAAAACATTGATGTAGAATTAAAGTCTATTGAGCAAGCGGCTGGTGCAGAAAAGGTTAAGGGGGCGCAGGAATTTTTTGGAAAATCATATAAACAGCAGTTAGAACAAGCAGTCAAGAGTGCCGAATCTACTTTAGAAAAAAGTTTATCTCAAAAAATGGCAGAGCTAATAAAGGAGAAGGATTTTAATAACTACGATAAACTGGGAGAGGTCTGGAAAAAGCAGGGTCCAGAGGCGGCAATTGCTGAGTTTGAGAGGATTAAGGCAGCTAAAGCCGCCAAGGTCCAAACTTCGTAAAAAATATGGCTGGTATAAACACAATTAAAGAAATGGAAGACCAAATTAAATCTCTACCTCCGGGAAAGGAGAGAGATTTTTTTACAAAAGTTTTGGAAGAAGCAAAGATATTTGAAAAAATGTCAGAAGCAGAAGTTACCGCAGAACTGAAAAAAACAGAAGAAGAAGCGGCTTTGGCCGAGGAGCAACTGAAAATTTTGAAAATGAATGAGGAGGAAAGAAAGGCGGAGCTGGCGCGTCGGAAAGACGAAGCTAAAAAACAAAAAGAAACAGCGGAAAAAGAATGGGAGGAAACAATGGCGGCCATCGCCCCGATTTTAATTGAAGAAGATGTAGCAAGAAGAGAAAACGAAGCGAGAGCAGATAAAACAATTTCTGGAACAAAGACAGAAGAACTTTTGGAAAATTTAAAATCATTTTTGGCAAAAAACGATTTGGCCGGAGTCGGCGCGGTATTGAAAAAAATCGCTGTGACAGGAGATATGGGAGGAATTTTAAATTTCTACGGTTATCCGTCGAGTGTTTCGGGCATGCATCAATTTTTTAATGAAATGATTATTGGCGACCGACCGATTTCGGGTGAAAAAGCTTATGATAATTTATTATTTCAGCAAAAAGTTTATGCTTTAGAGCAGGAAATTTCTTCGCTTGCCGCGAATCAAAATAATTGGGCATTAGCTTTTTCTGTCGGGAGAAAAGCGAGAATTTGGCATGAGCTTGAAGAGAAAGATCATTTGGCCGCCGTGCTTTGGGTAGTTCAAAAAATTAGACCGGAAGTCGCGGCGCGGCATTTTGGCCCGGCTGCTTACGGATATTTTACGCCGCGCGAAAAAGGAAATTTGGCCGCGGGCGATTTTAAGCTTGGCTTGGAGGGAAAATTAATTCTCACGCTTCACGCCAAAGTTTTTGAAAAACAATTAGCGCAAAATAATTTTAATCCTGCTGCCGCGGCGGTTTTAGCAAAATCTGAGAAAGAATTAGTGAGCTTGGGTTTGTCTGAATCATTTGTCGCGGCTCTCAAAAAATATCTTGATGAAATAAAAAATAAACCGGAAGGAGCGGATGAAGTTTGGCAGGAAGTGCAAAAATAATTTTTTTTATGATTGATTTCAATAGTCCAAAAATTCTTGAAGCAATAAAATGGCGCGCGGAGCGGGCTATCACTTTTGATTTGGTTCGTGAAGCGCGGGCTTTGGTTGATTTTTTGGAAAAAAATTTATCATCGAGCGCAATAGAGCAGCCGGAGGATGAATTGACTTATCAAGAAGTATTTATAAAAGCAAAGTTTATCGCCCTTCCAACGCTTGATGCGGAGGAAATAATTAATCTTTTGCAAGAAAATTTTACTTTAATTTTTGAAATTCCTGATTATGATCTTTGGAGAAAAATAAAAACGAAATTAATAGCTATAGCAAAATTTGAAGATAGAGATAATTTTAAAAAGAAAATTGGCGCGGCGTTTTCCGCCAATGAAGAATCTTTGACTGGTAGCGGGGTTGTTTTGGGTGGCGCGGAAGTTAAGGGAACAATAAAAGCTTGGTTAGCGGACGCTCGCCAGACTTTGGGTTCGGGAAAAGTGGAAATTGTGCAATTATCGCAATATTTAATCAATAGCGCGAACACAAAAAAATTGAGTGAAGAAGACCGGCGCAAGGTTGATTATCTTTTAAAATTTTACGAAAAAACAAAAGAATCATCCATCGAGTTCGGGGGAATGGAGGAAGTAATGATTTTTGAAGTGGACGGCGCGCTTGACGCTTATGAAGAGGGGATAACCGAGAGAATTGGAAAAGAAATAAGAGATAAAGTCGTTGAGCTCCAGAGCATTGAAACTACGACTGATATTAAAGATGAGGTTCAAGCTAAATATAGGGGAAATGAAACAGAAGAGAAAAAAATTGCAGCGGAAATGAAAAAAATTCAGAAAGCCACGGGCGGAGATTTTAAAAAAATGGTTGACGCCCTACTTCACGCTATTCCCGGTCCTGGGCGGGCGGCGAATCGAATCCAGCTCGCAGCGATTTTAAAAGTTTTAGCTGAAGAAGGAAAGTTGGAAAAATTATTGGATGATAAAAGGTTTGGCGAGATGGTGACCTCCTATCTTAAAAAAATGGGTCGGTCCTCGGAGTTGAGTGGTTTTAAAACAAATCCGCGGGCGGCGCAATACGTGAGCGTTCTTTTGCAATATCTCCTAAAGGATGTCGCGGGAATGACAAATGACGATTCAGGCCGCCTCGGCATGCAAATTTTTAATGCTTTGGCTAAAAAAGGAGCGGGAGAAAAATATCAAGGAATAGTTTACTTCGATTTGGAGAAAAAAGAATTTGATTGGAGTTAATAAAAATTAAATATTTTGGCATGGCCGATTTTGGAGATGAAATTATCATTAAAGACCCAACCGGCAAGTTTAAAATTTTACGAGGCGGCAAACTTTATGATTTGGCGGAAAAGCCAAAAGCTCGAGCCGCGGTGCCAGTATCAAAATTGGCAGAGGAAGTTTTAGGGAAGAGTGGCCTTGTTTTGGCAGAAGATTTAAAAGAAAGATTTACGGAAATTGTTGAAGCGTACTCGAGAGACATTCGAGATAAATTTGAAACTAAAAGCGCGTTAGCGAAGCAAGTTGATCAAGGAGGACTCGGAATTTTACCAGAGCAGGCAGACTTGGTTATTAAATTAATTGGAACTGTAAAACCGCGAGAATCAACGTCGGTCGAAGCGGAGAAAAAACGCATTCCCGCCGGGAGAGAGCCATTGCCGGCAAGGGGCATGATCAAAGAAAGGGTCCCGGAGCCAGCCAAGAAGCCAATGTCGGCTTTGCCGCCCGGAGTGGCGGAATTTGTTTTTTCCCCAACCGATGAGGCGGAAATTTTAGCGGCGAAAGATAGATTGCCAAAAATTTCTCTTGGCACCAAACCAGCTGAAACAAATAAAATTATTAAAGAAATTATTGCGGCGAGCGGAGTGTCGTTATCCGAGGAAGCGCGTCAAAAATTGGAAAGAATTTTATTGACTCATTTTAAAGATATTCGCGACGGTTTTGAAACTAAAGAAACTTTGAGTGGAGCGGCTGGTCCGGCAGGAATTCCGTTGACGTCAGGGGAAGTGGAAAAAATTCTCGTTTTGGCGCGCAAGAGATTTCAGCAATTGGGAGATAAGATAAAAGAAACAGAGCTTCAGAAAATAAAAATAGCCACAGATGAAGAGAAAATAAAATTAGGAGAGGTTAAAGAAAAAACAATTAATGAAATAAAAAATAAAATGGATGTCCGCTGGCGGGAAATTACAAGAAAGGCATCGCCGCCGTCCATGGAAGTGCCAGAAGAGTTAGTCGCGCCGCCCATTGGCGTGCAGGTAAAAGCGGTCGGAGAGCTTCCTAAAATATCCAAAGCTCCTCCGCCGTCTATTGCGGAAAACCTCCCCGCGCCGCCTTCTACTCAAAAAGAATCGTTGGGTATATCTCCTCGTCCATCAAAAACACCGTTTGATTTGCCAGAAGAAGAAAAACCAAAACCGCTTCAGATTTTTAAACCCGTTTCTCCGCAACAGCAGATGCGAAGGCCAATCCCTCCAAGAGATAATCGGCCGCGGCTTGATGACGTAAAATACGTGCCGAAACTTGTTGGCCCCGTCGAAGAACTTCGAGAGATGACTTTAGTTGATTGGAGACGGCTTTCTCCCGACCCTGTTTTAGCCGCGGCGAAAGTTAAGGAGAAAATAGAGCTTCTGGAAAGAGAAACGTTTGCTAAAAGAATAGCTGGCATTAAGGCCTGGCAAGAATCGGAAGTTAATAAAATTTATCTTGAAATTGGCCGTGAAAGTCTGCAAAAAGGATTGCCTGTGGATAAGATCATTTCCAGTCGTCAGGCAGCGGGTCAACTGATACTTACTGTTGAAGAATATAAGGCGATAATGGAGCTAAACCGCGCTTTGAGGTATTAAAGAAAAATGATATAATAAAGTTAATAGTAAACACATTGTTAAATTGCTAAATGATTAAATTGTTAACAATGTGGCAAGGTAATGTATGCAGCAGTTTGTCATCCCTCAATTTATTGACGTGGAAGATAAAATAATCGGGCCAATTACTTCCCGTCAGTTTATCATTCTTTTAGCCGTAACGATTATTTTATTTATTGCCTATAAACTTCTTACTTTTTTTTATTTTTTAGCTTTCGGTATTCCTGTTTTTGGGTTAGGCATAGTATTGGCTTTCATTAAAGTTAATGGCCAGCCATTTCATTTTTTTCTTCTAAATCTTATCCAAACTACGCGCCGACCCAAATTAAGAGTTTGGAATAAAGAATCAACTGCAGACGAACTGAGGCAATTTTTAAAAAAAGAAGAAGTTAAAATAATCCCACCGAGGCCGGTTAAAGAACGCATGGTGGCTACAAAATTGGCGGAATTATCATTAATTGTAAATACGGGCGGAGTATATAAAGGCGAATAAATTATTTTATGCAGTCGAAAAAACTTGCCGGGGCGAAAGCGGGGGTAGCAAGCCGCGCGCGTCTCGACATCGCTGAAATCAGAGAAGACAGCGTTATTTTGAAAGACGGAACCCTGCGCGCCGTGCTTTTAGTTTCAAGTATCAATTTTGCCTTAAAGTCGGAAGATGAACAGAACGCCATTATTGCGGCGTATGTTTCTTTTTTAAACGCCCTGGAATTTCCCTTGCAGATTGTTATTCAATCAAGAAAGTTAAATATTGACGGATATTTAGAAAAATTAAAGCAAGCGGAAAAAGAACAGACAAATGAATTACTCAAAATTCAAATTGCCGATTATCGTGAATATGTTAGAGAGTTAGTGGAAATGGGTGATATTATGAGTAAACGTTTTTATGTTACCGTTCCATACGATCCGCTATCAGATAAAAGAAAAGGATTCTGGTCAAGGTTTAGTGAGGTTTTGCGACCGGGTGCGGTTTTGCGCCTTGGTTCGGAAACCTTTAAACGTCGTCGGAGAGATCTTTTTGCCCGCGTTGAACATGTCCAGATGTTGCTTTCAGGGATGGGCCTCACTTCCGTTATATTGGACACGCAGAGCTTGATTGAACTTTATTATAATATTTATAATCCAGAGCTTGCCGAGACGGAAAAATTAGCGGATGTGGATAAAATCCAAGTGGAATAATAAATTAATAACTATCTAATTGATCATGGCTTTTAAACCAGCCGCAGCAATTCAGCGGAAAAAAACTGCCGCGCCGCCGCCCGTTTCTCCAGAAGAGCAGAAGCGTCGCTTAGAAGAAGAAAAAATCGTCCTGGAAGAAGAAAGAATTTACCGTAAGGGCGTTGTATCTGTCCAGGATTTGATCGCTCCGGCATCAATGAAAGTGGAGTCGTCGCACATTTTACTTGGCGATAAATTCGTCAGGACTATATTTGTTATTACTTATCCTCGTTATATCAGCGTTGGTTGGTTTACGCCGATTATTAATTTAAATACGACCGTTGACGTGGGAATGTTTTTTTACCCGGTTAAGGCAGAAATAATTTTGAAACAATTAAAGAAGAAAGCCGGAGCGCTTGAAGCGCAAATTTTATCCGACGCCGAAAAAGGCGCGCCGCGCGATCCATTACGCGAAACGGCGCTTCGGGACATTGAACAATTACGCGACGATTTAACACAGGGAATTGAACATTTTTTCCAATTTGCTCTTTACGTCACAATTTATGCCGGGAGCAAAGAAGAATTGGACAAAGTTTCCGAAGAAATTGAATCAATCTTCGGTTCAAAATTAATTTACACCAAACGAGTTTTTTATCAGGCGGAACAAGGATTTAATTCAACTCTGCCACTCGGCAATGACGAATTAATGATTACCTTTAACATGAATTCGTCGCCGATTGCTTCGTCTTTCCCCTTTATGTCGGCGGAGCTGACTTCTGATAATGGAATTCTTTACGGAATAAACCGTCACAATAACAGTCTAATTTTGTTTGATAGATTTTCTTTGCAAAATGCCAATGCCGTGGTATTCGCCACTTCCGGCGCGGGTAAAAGTTATGCCATCAAACTAGAAGTACTGCGCTCCTTGATGATGGGCGTGGAGGTCCTTGTCATTGATCCGGAAATGGAATATAAACATCTTTCCGACGCGGTGGGCGGGGCTTATGTCAATATTTCCCTGGCTTCGGAATCAAAAATTAATCCATTTGATTTGCCGCGGCCGGTTGGAGAAGAGGTGAGCGCGGAAGATATTATCAGAAGCGCGGTGATTACCCTAAAAGGTCTTTTGCGGTTAATGCTTGCGCGGCCGGGCGAAGGCGGCAGACTTATTTTTTCTCCGGAAGAAGATTCTATTTTAGATCGGGCTTTAATTGAAACTTACGCGAAAAAAGATATTACGGCCGATACGGATTTAAAAATGGGAATTGATCCGCCGGTAATGAAAGATTTGCAAAATATTTTAGAAGGTATGACTGGCGCGGAAAGCTTGGTTGAACGGCTTAGAAAATTTACCGAAGGAACTTTTTCCGGTCTCTTAAATTCGCCCACCACGATCGACGTTAAAAATCCTTTAGTAATTTTTTCCGTGCGCGATTTAGAAGATGAATTGCGGCCGATCGCTATTTACAACGTCGTCAATTTTATTTGGAATGTCGTCCGTTCAGAAAGAAAGAAGAGAGTTCTTGTGGTTGATGAGGCCTGGTGGCTGATGCAGCACGAAGACAGCGCGAAATTTATTTTTGCCTTGGTTAAGCGTTGCCGCAAATATTATTTAGGAGTTACGACTATTACCCAAGACGTCAACGACTTTTTGACTTCGCCGTACGGTCAGGCGATTGTGACAAACTCGTCCCTTCAATTACTCCTGAAACAATCTCCAGCTTCCATTGATTTGATACAAAAAACCTTTTTATTAACTCAAGGAGAAAAATATCTGCTTCTGGAGTGTGGAGTTGGAGAAGGGATTTTCTTTGCTGGCGCCAAACACGCGGCAATTAAAGTAGTTGCTTCATATTCCGAGGATCAATTGATTACTTCCGATCCAAGGCAACTTCTGGAAATTGAAGCCGCAAAAAAAGAATTTGATGAAAAAATGGCCACAGAAGGCAAATAAGGATGTTTCTTAATTGATAACTGTTAATTATAAAAATATTATGTCTCGGAAACAAAAAATTTTAATTGTGATTGTTGGCATTTTAGTTATTTTAGCTTTATTTTATTGGCTTTTTTTAAGAGAAAATTTCGCGCCGCAATCTCCGACAACAAAAACGAATGTCAATGTTGTGGCCTTACCGCCGATTGCGTTGCCCAATAGCACGACTGTTAGCGCTACCGTCCCGGAGGCTTCCGCAGAAGAAAAATTAAGATCGTCCATCTCGCGTCTAGCCGCAGCTTTTGCAGAAAGATACGGCAGTTACTCAAATCAGGGAAATTTTGAAAATCTTCTGGATTTGGAATCTTTAATGACAGAAAAGATGTGGGTCGAAACAGATAATTTTATACAACAGAATAAAATATCATCCGGCGATAGCTCAGCTTATTTTGGAATAACCACCAAAGCTATTTCCGTAAATATAGTATCAATTGACGAAGGGTCTGGCATGGCAGAAATTACGGTCGGGACTCAGCGTCGAGAATCGTCCGGAAGCATGGCGGACAGCTCAACTATAAATTATGAAGATTTGGAATTGATTTTTAAAAAAGTGAACGGCGAATGGAAGGTTGACGAAGCAAAATGGGTGCAGCAATAATTGTTGGTTAATAATTTTAACAATCCGTGGAGGGGAAATGATTTTTGGATTGGCTCGAGTCAAAAAGT
Organism: Patescibacteria group bacterium; assembly: GCA_041650995.1. Lineage (NCBI taxonomy): Bacteria > Patescibacteria group bacterium. Next base: position 468,022 of record JBAZJZ010000001.1, on the reverse strand, counting down.
TTATTTTTGATATTATTTTTCCGATCGAGTGTTTGGGTTGCGGGAGAGAAGGAGAGTGGCTCTGTGAAAGTTGTTTTGAAAAAATAATGCCAGACATACATTTTACTCGTGGTGAAAATTTAGATAAAATTATTACTCTCTATTCTTACAATAACGGGGTTATAAAAAATTTGATTCATGGGATGAAATATAGATTTGTGGAAGAGTTAGCTCTGCCGATTGGCGCACTTTTATTTAGAGAATTGAAAAAAGTTGAGGGGCAGGTGGGGAAACCTGATTTTATTACACCGATTCCTTTGCACAAAAAAAGATTACTGGAAAGAGGATTTAACCAGTCCGAATTGCTTGCTTTAAAAATTTCAGAATATTTTGGTTGCTCCGTGGAAAAAGATGTTATAGCGCGTTCTAGGCTGACCGCGTCGCAGGTTAGTTTGGATGGGGCTGGGAGAAAAGAAAATATGAGAGAAGCTTTTTTAGCGGTTGATATATCAAAAATTTTAAATCAAAAAATCATTTTAATAGATGATGTCTTTACAACCGGTGCGACCATGGAAGCATGCGCGAGGGTTTTGAAAAACGTCGGGGCAAGAGAAGTCTTGGGTTTAGCGTTGGCAAAGGGATAGACATTTTAAGAAAAAGATGATAAATTGATCCCATCTGGTATGGAGAGGTGGCAGAGTGGACTATTGCACCGGTCTTGAAAACCGGAGTCCTCGCAAGGGGACCGTGAGTTCGAATCTCACCCTCTCCGCCATGCCTTGAAGTGGAGAGGTGGCCGAGCGGCTGAAGGCAGCGGTTTGCTAAACCGTTATACGGTCGAAAGTCCGTATCGAGGGTTCGAATCCCTCCCTCTCCGTTTTTTGAAATTTGTCTTCAGGCAGATTTCAAAAAACCTGAGGGATCGGGAAGAAACCGCGCCCCGCAAGTCCTTTATGGGCGCTTGCGCACCGAGGGGCCTTCGAATCCCTCCCTCTCCGTTTTCTGTTTTATTTTGATTAGCTGATAAAAATATGTCCGAAGAAACAAAAAATGTAGAATATGGTGCAATTTTAGCCGGGTGGAAAATACCCGAATACACTAAGCACGAAAGAGGTCGTCACTGGTATCTTTGGGCGGGGATAGTGCTTGCGTTGCTTTTGTTGTACGCTATTTATACGTTAGATTTTCTTTTTGCGGTTATTTTGATTTTAGCAGCGGTAATTATTTTTATTCGGGCGCGCGAGGAGCCGATGGAAATCGATTTTAATATTTCTGAAAAGGGGATTGGCGTCGGAAAAAAATTTCATACTTGGAAAGATTTTGTTTGTTTTTACATTATTTACGAACCGCCGGAAGTAAAAAATTTGTATTTTAACTTAAAAGGTTTGAGGTCGAGATTATCAATTCCTCTCAACAACCAAAATCCAGTCAGAGTAAGAGAAATTCTTTTAAAGTATCTGGCGGAAAATTTGGATGAAGAGCGCGAACCATTATCCGAGGAATACGAAAGATTTTTAAAAATTTAATTGCATTTAAACTAAAAGACGAGCCTTGGCGGCTCGTTCTTTGATTGGATCACGTACAAAATTTGGTTCTAAGTAAATTGTCCGTAGGGTCCAGTGAAATTTTTGTAAGATCCAATGAACGTAGCGCTAAAAACCAGATTTTGTATGTGATGGACAAAAATCATCTTTTTTGTTTAAATAGATAAAGGCATTTTGTTTAGTTGAGATTATTTTTTTGCGCCCGTAGCTCAACGGATAGAGTACAAGCTTGCGGAGCTTGTGATCGAGGTTCGATTCCTCGCGGGCGCATAGAACTAATCTGAATTAAAAAGGATTATAAAAATGATTACCCTGGAAACGCCAGTGGAGAATCTGCTACGGGTTGGAAAGGCGACATCAAAAAAATTACAAAATTTAGGTCTCCGAACTGCCGAAGACCTTCTTTTTTATTTTCCTTTCCGGTATGAAGATTGGAGTAAAATTTTGCCGATCAGCCAGATGACTTATGGTTCAGCGGGGACTTGTCGGGGGACAGTGGAGTTAATAAAAAATACGAGAAGCTTTCATAAAAGAAAAAATATTACCGAAGCCCTGGTTTCTGATAATTCGGGGTCAATTAAAGTTGTTTGGTTTAACCAGCCATTTCTCACAAAAATTTTGAAAGTGGGAGATGAAATATTTTTGTCGGGCAAGGTTGATTTTGATCGTTTTGGAATACACTTAACTTCTCCATCATACGAAAAAGTTGGAGCGGTTGGGGAGGCGATTCATACGGCGAGAATTGTTCCGGTTTATGGCACAACGGAAAATTTAACCAATAAGCAATTAAGATTTTTAGTTAAATTAATCGCGCCATTGGCCCTTAAGATTCGTGATTGGCTGCCCGCGGAAATTAGAAAGGAATTTAGGCTGATTGATTTAAATCGGACTTTGAAGCAGATTCATTTTCCGGAAAGTGTTGATCTGGTAAAGGCTGCCCGCCATCGTCTTAAATTCAACGAATTGTTTTTAGTCCAGCTGCAAAATTTATTGCTAAAAAATAATTTACAAAAAAGTGTAGCGCCGAGGATTTCTTTCCAGGAGGAAAAAACAAAAAAATTTACTGCGGGCCTGCCCTTTAAATTAACTAATGGTCAACGCCAGGCCGCTTGGGAAATTTTACAGGATATGGGGGCGGGGAAGCCGATGAATCGTCTTTTGGAAGGGGACGTTGGTTCTGGTAAAACGGTGGTGGCGGCAATAGCTATTTTGAATGTTTTTCTAAACGGGTACAGGACAATTTTAATGGCCCCGACGGAAATTTTAGCGAAACAGCATTTTAATACTTTTTGTAAATTGTTTAGTAATTTAAAAATTGGTTTGGTAACTCGTAGTGAAAAGAAAATAAATTGTGAGACAGAAAAAAATAATGATACGGAATTTATTATTAATAATTCAGATCTTATTATCGGCACGCACGCGTTGATTCAAGATGATGTTAAAATTGATAAGTTAGGTTTGGCGATTGTTGATGAACAGCACCGTTTTGGCGTAAAACAGCGGCAAGCCCTGAAAGGCGATAAAGAAAGTCCGCACTTCCTTTCCATGACCGCTACGCCGATTCCAAGAACAATGTCTTTAGTTTTTTACGGCGACTTGGATGTTTCAGTCATAAAGGAATTGCCAGTTGGACGAAAGAAAATTTTGACTAAAGTTGTGTCTCCGGAAAAAAGAAACGCGGCTTACAATTTTATCAGAAAAGAAATAAAAGATAGTCGGCAAGTTTTTGTGATTTGTCCGTTAATTGATCAATCCGACAAGTTAGGAGTTAAATCAGCGAAGGAAGAATATAAAAAGTTGAGCCAGGAAATTTTTCCGGAATTGAAAATAGGTCTTTTGCACGGAAAAATGAAATCAGAAGATAAAGAAAAAACAATGAGAGAATTTTTAGAAAATAAAATAAATATTTTGGTTTCCACGTCGGTTGTGGAAGTGGGTGTTGATGTTCCAAACGCGACAATTATGATGATTGAGGGGGCCGAGCGATTTGGCCTGGCCCAATTGCACCAGTTTCGGGGGAGAGTAGGCCGTTCAGATTTCCAGTCATATTGTTTTTTATTTTCGGATAGTGATAGTGAAGAAGCAGCTAGAAGATTACTCGTAATGACGACTTGTAATGATGGGTTTGCCCTGGCAGAGAAAGATTTAGAATTTCGCGGTCCTGGAGAAGTTTGGGGGGTTAGGCAATCGGGGATGCCGGACTTACAAATCGCGACACTCACGGATTACGCGATTATAAAAGAAGCTAAGGCGGCGGCGGAAAATTTTATAAAAAAAGATCCGGATTTGGTGAAATATCCGGACCTTCGTGATAAATTAGGTAATTTTTTAGAAAAAGTTCATCTGGAATAGTTTATATTTTCGAGACAAATGGGTTGCCCTTGATATAAAACCTCCAGGGTTTATTTTTATATTTTCCGGCGTAATCTACGCCGATTCTTTTCGCAGAAAAAATTTCAGATTTTTTTAATTTTACGCCGCGGTCTTCAATCCATAAAATATTTTTGGTAAGATCTAGCGCGTTTAATGTTTTATCAATTTTAAATGCCTGGCAAAGTTTTCCCGGGCCGTTAGTTAAATTAAAAGTAGGAGTATTTATCTTGCGGTTTTTTTTCATTAAATCAATACCCTCTGCCGGCTCTATGGCGCGGATTAAAACCGCGGCCGGGTAATTTTCTTTTTCCGTGACGATGTTAAAACAATAATTTAATCCGTAAACCAAATAAATATAAGCATGGCCGGGAGGGCCAAACATCGGTGCGGTGCGGGCTGTTTTTCCTCGGGAGGCGTGTGAAGCTAAATCACTCGGTCCGACATAGCCCTCGGTTTCCACAATTTTTCCGGCGATTATTTTATTGTCAATTTTTATAACTAAAAATTTACCCAGGATTTCCCGGGCAACTTTTAATGTTTTTCTATTATAAAAATCTTTTTTAATTTTCTTCATTTTTTTCTTCAGTGTTTTTTCCTTCAAGATGAAGATATCTTATTGCTTCGGCGATATTTTTTATTTTTGTAATTTTTATTTGTCCTTTAACCGGCTGTTTAAAATTCGGCGCCAGAATTTCTTTAAATCCCATTTTTTCCGCCTCATTTATTCTTTTTTCAATTTGGCCGGCAGCGCGGACTTCACCTCCCAAACCAACTTCGCCAAAAGCGAGCATTTCGCGCGGAAGAGGTTTGTTTTTAAAAGCTGATGCCACAGCGAGCACGACGGCTAAATCGCAGGCCGGTTCCTGGATTTTGTAGCCTCCAGCGACATTTAAATGAACGTCGTGCGTCCCCAAATTTATTCCCGCTCTTTTTCCTAAAACCGCGAGAAGTAACTGCAGCCGGTTTAAATCAAAACCGCCGGAACGGCGTTGCGGATATCCAAAATACGTGCGGGAAACAAGCGATTGAATTTCAACGAGCAATGGCCGCGAACCTTCAATGACGCAAGTCGTGGCCGAGCCGGCGATTTCCTCGTCACGTTCTTCAAGAAAAATTGCCGACGGATTTTTAACTTCCTGGAGACCGCCCGATTGCATTTCAAAAATTCCCACTTCGTCTGTTCCGCCAAATCTATTTTTTACGGTGCGCAGTAGCCTGTAAGCATGAAAGCGATCGCCTTCAAGATAGAGGACAGTATCAACCAAGTGTTCTAAAGTTTTTGGTCCGGCGACTTGGCCTTCTTTCGTAACATGGCCAATTATGAAAATCGGAATATTATTTTTTTTGGCGACTTCAAGAAGTTTTACGGTGCAGGCGCGGACTTGATTTACACTGCCAGCCTCGGAAGGAAGATCGGGAGTGGCCATTGTTTGGATTGAATCAATTATCGCCATGACAGGTTTTAATTTTTCTATAGTTCGGCAAATCATATCAATATTTGTTTCACCCAAAAATTGGAGTGAACTAGTTTTTAACGCTAGTCGGTCCAGACGCATTTTTATTTGTTCGGCAGATTCTTCGCCGGAAACATAAAGAGTGTTTCCATTTTTTGCGACCGCAGCCATTTGCGCCACAAGCGTAGATTTTCCGATTCCCGGTTCGCCGCCTAGAAGTATGAGCGATCCAGGAACAATCCCGCCGCCCAAAACTTGATCCAGTTCATTAATGCCGGTTTTAATCCGCGCAAAATCTTTTCCCGTAACCTCATTAAAATTGATAACTCTGCCCATTGGCATTTTTTCCGATTCTCGTGTTTTCTGGTTTTCAGATTTCATTACTTCCGCCAAGGTTCCCCATGCACCGCATTCCAAACACCGCCCAGCCCACTTAGTGGATTGAGCTCCGCATTTGGAACACTCGTAAATTAGAGATTTTATGGGCATCCTTTTATTTTAGTAAGATTTATTGAGCTTTATAAACCCTTACGAGAGGATATGGGTTAGGACAGGTACTTTTTATACACCAAGCATGTTCCCACGGAACTCTTCCGGCGGCACCATTAATCGTGTATGCCTTTCCCTCAGAAGCCCACCCTAAGAAAATTGCTGTATGATTGCCTGGCGGATCGGAATTAGCGTTGAAAATCACAAATGAATCGCCTATCTCTAAATCGTTTGCCCAGCAGTCCGGCCATGTTGTGGCGCAACCCCTACTTCCCGAGATTTCATTTTTTAATTTATCGTAGACGGTTTTTTTCTTTTCTGCGGTCGGAATGCTTCTAGCTTCGGAAAGACAAGGAGCTTCTCTGGGGGAAACACAAATATTACTTACGCCAGGACGATCCCCACAATTTAGTTTACATAAGAATTTCATTTGATCTCCAGTAATTTCATGAAGAGAACTTCCTCTACCGGAGATTCCGGCTAGAGCATTAATATTTTCACTAAATTTTCCACAGCTTCCGAGTGTTACTCCGCATTTTAAAGCTGCTTGGGCAAGTTGCACAACTTTCTCTCTTGGGGTTACCCCTGTTATTACAGTCATTATTTTTTGTTTAAATTCTTGTGCGCGAGGATTATTCGGTCCCTCGCCTTCGACATGGGGGGCGCTAAGGTCAATTGGGCAGTCAGGAAACGATTGCGGGGCAGGTCTATTCGACTCAGGATCTCCCGTGAAAGTCTCAGTTGTACTTAAAAGGTTACTTACAATTTCGTTGGTAGGGATTCTTTCAACATACTTTACCTTCAACGACTCAAACCCCACCAAATTAGGGTTTATGACATAAAGCAACATGTAGGAAGTCAGGGCAATAACCAAGCCAACCAAAGAACTTTCAATAAAGCTTTTTGCCGTGGAAACTCTTTCAGCCGACCCCCCGGCTGTTAGCCAGAGAAGACCTCCAACTACAATCATAATCCCAGCTAAAACTCCTACTATTCCAATCGCGTATTTATAAATTGCAGCAATGTATTGGCCAATCCAAGGAATCCAGAGATATCTGTTTGGTGCCTCTCCCTGAAGAGTCAGATCTGTGAATTCAGAAAAACTCGGAAGGGTGGGCAGGGGAATTTCTAGACTTGGAGTTATGGAGTCAAATTGATAGGGGGAAGTGGTCGAAGAGGTGGTCGCTGCAATAGCTGTCGCTTCACAAGTTGTTTTTGTTTCGTCGCAGCAGAGAGTGTCCATAATTGTGCCGCAAGTGACTGAGCAGAGCACTGTACTATCAGCACAAAGACTTCGGCATTCACTCTCTGAAGGAGTTAGTCTCTCCCAGGCGTCATCAAGCGTTGAGCCGTCTGGTCTTCTTGGTGTAAATTTGCAATTAACTGTTAGAATTGGATTAATAACCGGGCCGCATGTTGTGCGAGCAGGATCACAGCCAGTTGGTTTTTCGAATAAGCCGCCGCTCCACCCTCCAGCGCAGTCGAATTTTAAGCCGGTAGGCGACTCACTACTGCATTTTGCCAAACATTCTGCTTCCTCCATTTCTCTACTCCATGGTTGGTGGTTGGCGTCAGTACCCTCAAAGTAAATGATTTTTCCGCTGCTGTCCCTTGGGATGTATTCGCAGGGGACTTCTACCGCTGAAGTTGTCTCATAAAAAAATATAAATAAAAAAGGAATTAAAAAAATAAGCAGGAAAATTTTGCGGCGGTATTTTATCATATTTTTAATTTAATCTCTCACCTGCAGGCTCCTGCGTTAACAATGATTTCACCCAATTTTCTTGAACCAGCGGCGTTAGGATGCAAATGATCTCCAGGATCATAAATACTTTTTAGTTTTGCCGAATCGCTTGAATCTCCGAATTCAGCATAGGCGTTAACCTTCACGTCAGCTGACGAACCGAGAATCCAGCGATTAAGTGCTTCAGTATTTGTCTGTTTGGTGGTATCCCATCTCGAATAGTCTTTCCATGGTAAGACCGTGACAGCAGTTACTTTTATTCCGTCTGTTTTAGCTTCAGAATAAATAGCATTTAAATTAGTTTGAATTTGAGAAGAAGTTCTTCCGCTAGATAAATCATTAACTCCGCCCAGGATAATTAATCCGTCAAATCCTTTGCCTTTAACATTGTTTCTAAATTGTTCGAGCATCCAAGAAGTTTGTTGACCCACTTGCGCGAAAATTTCCATGGTTTTTCCTACGCAGTTGGATCGCAGGTAACTTTGATATTGAGTGCCATCAGCTGTTATTGAATCGCCAATAACAGCAATTTTTCCTTCACTAGTCGTGCTCGTCGCACTGGCTGGTTGGGGGCCAAGCGGACCGGGAGGAGGCGCCGCAAAAGTGCAAGCACTGCCACGGGGGACGCCATATTCTCCGGCTGGAGTGCATCCGGGCAGAAATTTTACTTTAAAAACACCACTTAATTTTTCCCCACCGATGGTAGTGAAAAAATCAAATCGCCTGCCTCTAATACCTGATCCCGTATCGGTAATTTGTAATATTTTTTTACTGCCATTTCGTAAAGTTATTTCAATTTTGCAGTCGCCAGAGCGATGGGAAGTGCAGTTGCAATCCGCAGCAACAGTTTCTCCCGGACGGTGGCGAAGCTGTCCGTCAGGCAGAGTATCGCTTGTTCCGCAATAGCTTGTATCTCGAGAAAAAGCTTTGCATGGCCACCAGCCGTTTCTCGCGCCGCCTTTGGCGAATACGCCACTTTTTGCGTAACATTTATATGATTGATCTTTCTCACCATTGGGGCAAGAACACTCCATTGCCACGGCGCAGAAGAAATCTTTCATAGAGTCGTTTAAAGGGGCACCTGTACTTTCATTTGAAGCGATGCCTGTATAACCAGAAGGATTACCGTAAGGAGCAGGAACATAATAAGAAGTGAAAAAAGCTTCAAATTCTTCGCCGCTTTCTGCGAGTCCATCGCAGCTTATAGCTCTGAAGGCCTGGGCAGATCCCGCACCACCTGAGGTGATTTCACCCCTTGCTTCCATTCCTCCTCCGCCCGCTTCGGGCGTTACCCTTTCAACATACTTTACCTTCAACGACTCAAACCCCACCAAATTAGGGTTTATGACATAAAGCAACATGTAGGAAGTCAGGGCAATAACCAAGCCAACCAAAGAACTTTCAATAAAGCTTTTTGCCGTGGAAACTCTTTCAGCCGACCCCCCGGCTGTTAGCCAGAGAAGACCTCCAACTACAATCATAATCCCAGCTAAAACTCCTACTATTCCAATCGCGTATTTATAAATTGCAGCAATGTATTGGCCAATCCAAGGAATCCAGAGATATCTGTTTGGTGCCTCTCCCTGAAGAGTCAGATCTGTGAATTCAGAAAAACTCGGAAGGGTGGGCAGGGGAATTTCTAGACTTGGAGTTATGGAGTCAAATTGATAGGGGGAAGTGGTCGAAGAGGTGGTCGCTGCAATAGCTGTCGCTTCACAAGTTGTTTTTGTTTCGTCGCAGCAGAGAGTGTCCATAATTGTGCCGCAAGTGACTGAGCAGAGCACTGTACTATCAGCACAAAGACTTCGGCATTCACTCTCTGAAGGAGTTAGTCTCTCCCAGGCGTCATCAAGCGTTGAGCCGTCTGGTCTTCTTGGTGTAAATTTGCAATTAACTGTTAGAATTGGATTAATAACCGGGCCGCATGTTGTGCGAGCAGGATCACAGCCAGTTGGTTTTTCGAATAAGCCGCCGCTCCACCCTCCAGCGCAGTCGAATTTTAAGCCGGTAGGCGACTCACTACTGCATTTTGCCAAACATTCTGCTTCCTCCATTTCTCTACTCCATGGTTGGTGGTTGGCGTCAGTACCCTCAAAGTAAATGATTTTTCCGCTGCTGTCCCTTGGGATGTATTCGCAGGGGACTTCTTTTGCTGAAACAGGATTAGAAAAAAATAAAAACGCGAAAGAAAAAAATATCAGGAGAACGCGATAAAAATCTTGGCGTTTTGTTTTTTTCATAATTATTTTAAAAATGTATTTAAGGTATTTTATTTATTGCAATTGGATACGTTCCAGCCGCCCGGTCTGACTGTTGGTAAAAGTTAAATATCGGCCGTCGGAGGTAACCGCGACGTTTTCCGCGGTAAAAGATCCATAAGGAACAGCGACAAGACTTCTGAGTCCTGTTGATAAATCTATTTTATAAAATGAATCAGGGACAGAGCTAAAAAGATCTGGTTGAAATCCGGCGCCAGTTTCCATTGCTTGTGGCACAGCACAGTAAACAGTTTCATTGTCAGCAAAAGTGCATTTGTCAGCCCAGGTGTTAACCGAAAGGCTTCTTCTGCCTGATCCGATATTATCTCCCTGCGCGCCGACGAGCCAGAGAACCGGTTTGTAATCTGACGCGGAATTATAAACGGAATAAAGAAGGCGATCGCCGGTTTTAGACCACTGCGACTGAAATCCTTGACCCTCAACAGTAAGACCTGGGAAATTTTCATGATTTTTCCCAACTAAAAGAATTTGTTGGCGTTCAAAGCCCATTGCTTGGCCGGTGCGAGAAGTGGCGATAACTTGATTATTAGGAGACCAATTTACCTCAACTTTATTCGCGTTATTGCCTAAAGGTTCAATGGCTTTTATTCCCGTACCGTCAGGGTCGGAAATAAAAAGCCAACGATTATCAGGGTCAATGCCCATGCTTTTTCCGGCAATCTGAGTTCCATCGGGAGAAAAACTAAAATCTTCCCAGTGTTGCGGAAGAGTGAATTGTTTTTCGGAAGTAAAATCATAAAGGATATTTGCTCCGTCAGGAAATTCCAAGATTGCTTTATCAGTTGTCGGCGCCCAACTTACTTTTTCCACATTTTGAAAAATTTTATCAGACAGTTTGACGGCATTTCCGTTTTCATCAACGCGGTAAAATTTTCCGTCAGCGGTATCATAGTAAGCAACATCTTTTCCGTTTGAAGCCAGTTTGGCGTTGGAGATGGGTTTATTAACTAGGGTGCCAACCCATGTTATGTCGCCTTTGGCCACTCGGGAAATTTCTGATGGCAATTGTGGCGGAGGGGTAAGAGATGGGGCCAAAATTTGAGTTGGAGTGGCAGAAACCTCAACCGGTGTTGGGGGACCTTCCAGCGCGCGGCCGAGCCCGCCGGGCGTGACAGCTTCATTGGTAATGGGGACGTTTGTAAGCGGCGGAGTCGGCCGGAAAAAAACATAATACATAAGAATGCCCATACCCAGCGTGATACTGACAAAAAGTACAACAACTAAAATTTTTTTCCAATCCATATTATGAAAGTTAAAAATTAAAAATGTAAAATTAAAAATTAATTACGCCATCGTGCGTAGTGCCTTGATCCTTTCTTCAGCCGGAGGATGAGTAGAAAATAATTTATGAAAAAATTTATTTTTTCTCCCCCCAAAAGGATTTGAAATATAGAGGTGGGCTGTGGCGTCGTTGGCTCTTGCCATTGGCTCGGTATACACGGAAATTTTTTCTAAAGCTCTGGCAAGCCCTTCGGGGTAACGCGTTAAAAGAGCACCATCGGCATCGGCCAAAAATTCCCGTTTTCTTGAAACTGCAAGCTGAATTAATTTAGAGATGAGTGGCGAAAGAATGGCGAGGACAATGCCGGCTAAAAGTAATATCACGCCAATTTGTCCGCTACCTTCGCGATCATCGCGCCTTCCTCCCAAAAAACGAAATCGCAGTAGCCAGTTGGAGAGAAGGGCCACGATTCCAACTAAAACAATCACAATCATCATCAGGCGGATATCATAATTTTTAATATGAGAAAGTTCGTGGGCAATAACTCCCTCTAGCTCTTCATTTTCCAGCCGTTCAATCAATCCGGTAGTTAGGGCGATGGAAGCGTGTTTCGGGTCGCGGCCGGTGGCAAATGCATTAGGCGCCGGATCGGGGATTAGATAAATTTTGGGCGTCGGGAGGCCCGCGGTTATGCAGAGATTTTCTACTAATCGATAAACGTAAGGGTTATCGATTTTCTGGATTGGGCCTTTCGCCCCGGCCGTCCAGAGCGCGACTTTATCGCCGCTATAAAAACTTATGAGCGCCATCGTAAGAGAAATTATTAAAGCTAAGATTAATACTCCATACGAGTCGCCGGTAAATTGTCCGAAAATCCAACCAAGAAAAACGACAAAAATAACAAAAAACGCGATTAACAAAAATGATTTTCGCTTATTAGAAACAATCTGTTTGTACATAATTAAAAACAGTAGGGGCTGTAATTACCCAGTTACTATTAGTTACTTAATTACCATCAAATAATTTGGTAATTGAGTAATTGAGTAATTTATTGCTTTCGTCGCGGAGCTAGAAACTGACTTTTACTGCTTCTCTTTGCGCCGCCTCTTCTATTTCAAAAAATTGTTTTGATTTGAAACCAAATATACCGGCAATCATGTTGGTCGGGAATTTTTCTAGTTTGATATTGAAGTCGCGGACATTGCCGTTGTAAAAGCGGCGAGCGGCCTGGACTTTATTTTCCGTATCGGAAAGCTCATCTTGCAGTTGCAAGAAATTTTGCGAAGCTTTGAGATCGGGATAATTTTCCGCTACGGCAAAAAGTGTTTTTAATGTTCCGGCGAGCATATTTTCCGTTTTCGCGATCTCGGCCGGGTTTCCGCTTTTTTCCGCGTTAATAGCCGCGGCGCGGGCCAAAGTTACTTTTTCAAAAACTTCTTTTTCGTGTCCAGCATATCCCTTGACTGTTTCCACAAGATTTGGAATCAAGTCATAGCGGCGTTTTAATTGGACATCAATGTCAGACCAGGCTTCATCCGTGCGGTTTCGGAGAGTAATTAGTCCGTTGTAAGTGGCGATGAGCCAAACGACGATTAGGCCCAGGACACCCAAGATTACCCAGTAAATAGCCATAGTTTACAATAAACGACTGGCGACAAACAACTAACGAAAATTCGTAAGTTGAAAGTTCGGCGTCGCAAGTTAAATTTGTCTTAATTCCTTTATTATTATATAATGAAAAAACACAAAAGTCAAAGTTATCTTTGAAGTTGTTTTATGTCCATAAATTCATCAATTTTTAAGGCTTACGATATCCGTGGAGTCTATCCACGGGATTTAAATGAAGAAACTGCTTATCTTGTGGGACGGGCGATGGTCGTAATTACCGGCGCTAAAACAATAGTAGTTGGTCATGATGCCCGTTTTTCGTCAGATTCTTTGATCCAAGCGGTTATGAAGGGCGTTACCGAACAAGGGGCAGATGCCATTAACATTGGCCTTGTTACGACGCCAATGCTGAATTTCGCCGTGGCTGAATATAAGGAACATGAAGCGGGGATTATGGTGACTGCTTCACATAATCCTAAAGATTATAATGGTTTAAAGTTGTGTTATGAGAATGCCCTGCCAATTGGCGAAAACACGGGCATGGCCGAGCTTAAAAAAATGGTGATAGAAGGAAAATTTCCCGAGGCCGCCACTCGCGGTAAAATAGCTAAAAAAGAAATTTTAGACGCTTATGTTAAAAAAGTTTTAAGTTTAGTTGATGCGGAAAAAATTAAACCTTTAAAAATTGTAGTTGATACCGCGAACGCCGTTGGTGTGATTCCATTGCCAGAAATTTTTAAAAAAATTCCGTGTAAAATAATTCCGTTATATTTTGAATTGGATGGAAGTTTTCCGAATCATGAAGCGAATCCGTTGAAAGAAGAAACTTTGGTTGATTTAAAAAAGAAAGTTTTGGAGGAGGGCGCGGACATGGGTGTGGCGATTGACGGTGACGCGGATCGAATTGGTTTTGTTGATGAAAAAGGAGAAACAGTTCGCGCCGATTTAATTCTGGCTTTAATTGCTCGGGAGTTGCTTCAAAAAAATCCAGGTGAATTGGTTCTTTATGATGTGCGTTCAAGCTTGGTGGTCCGCGAAGAAGTAGAGAATACGGGCGGTCGGGCGGAAATGTGCCGCGTTGGGCATGCTTTGATTAAAAAACAGATGTGGGATAATGGCGCGTTTTTTGCCGGAGAATTTTCTTCCCATTTTTATTATCGGGATTTTTATAATGTGGAATCTGGCGATTTGACAATGCTTAAATTATTGGAAATTATCAGCCAGTCTGGAAAAAGTTTTTCGGAAATTGTCGCGCCGCTTTCGCGATATTATCATTCTGGAGAAATAAATTTTGAAGTTAGAGATAAGACGAGAAAAATGAAAGAATTAGAAGAAAAATATGGTGCGGCAGCGAGCGAAATATCTCATCTCGATGGTGTTCGCCTTGATTTTTCCGATTGGTGGTTTAATGTTCGGCCGTCAAATACTGAGCCATTATTAAGATTGAATTTAGAAGCAAAAACAAAAGAATTAATGGAGGAAAAGAAAAAGGAATTAACGGAGATTATTGGCAAATAATATGATTGGCATTTTTGATTCAGGGGTTGGCGGGTTGACAGTCGTTCGGGAAATTTTTAAAGAATTACCAGATTACAAAATTATTTATTTCGGTGATACCGCGCGAACGCCGTATGGTACGAAAAGCAAAGAGACAATTATAAAATACGCGCGCGAAGACGCAAAATTTTTGTTGGATCATGGTGCGAAGATAATTGTTATCGCCTGCAATACCGCTTCAGCTTTCGCCGCGGAAATTTTAAGAAAAGAATTAAATGTTCCGGTTTTTGAAGTGATTATGCCGGCGGTTCGGGCGGCAATTTCTGCTACGCGCGGGAAAGCCGGAGTTATTGGTACGCGAGCCACAATTTCAAGCGGCGTTTATGAGGCAATGATAAAAAAAGAAAATATAAATATTCAAGTAGAAAGTCAGGCTTGTCCGTTGCTCGTGCCATTGGTTGAGGAAGCTTGGCTTAATCAGCCGGAAACAAAAAAAATTGTTAGAAAATATCTTCAGCCTCTCAAGAACAAACAAATTGATACTTTGATTTTAGGTTGCACTCATTATCCAGTTTTGAAAAATATTATTAAAACGAGAATTGGCCGAAAAGTTAAGTTAGTTGATTCCGCCGAGGAAGTTGTCCACGAACTGAAAAAATTTTTGATCAAAAATGATAGTGTGGAAAAGAGTTTAGGAAAAGATGGGGATCATAAATTTTTTGTTTCTGATCTTACGGCACAGGTGCCGCGGATTGCGGAAAAGTTACTCGGGAAAGTGGTGAAGTTTGAGAGGGCGGAAGTGGGATAAATAATGAAATCCCAAACCCAAAGCTCAAATGTCAAATCAAATCCAAAATCCAAAACCCAAAACAATTTTTAGTCATTTGAATTTTAGTCATTGATTTGAAATTTGGATTTTGACATTTGGATTTTATAAAGATAAAAATTTAAATTAACTATGCTTATCACCATAATCGTTTTCGTTCTAATTCTCGGCCTTCTCGTATTCGTTCACGAACTCGGCCATTTTGTCGCCGCGAGAAAAAACGGCGTGAAAGTTGAAGAGTTTGGTTTTGGATTTCCACCGCGTATTTTTGGAATAAAAAAAGGAGAAACAATTTATTCCATAAACTGGATACCGCTTGGAGGTTTTGTAAAAATTAAAGGTGAAGATGGTGAAAATAAAGAAGACGAAGACAGTTTTTCCCATAAAAAAATTTGGCGGCGCGCGGTAATTTTAAGTGCCGGAGTTTTGATGAATTTTGTTTTAGCTGCGGTTCTTTTATCAATCGGTTTTATGATTGGTTTGCCGCAGGTTATTAATGGAGAAAATGGCTATGCCAGAATCCGCGACGCCAGAGTCCAGGTTGTTCAGGTTTTGGAAGAAACGCCGGCGGCGGAAGTGGGGATCTTCCCTGGAGACACAATTTTAGAAATAGATGGTCAGAAAGTGGAAGATGTAGAATCTATGCAAAATTATCTTGCCGGAAAAATTGATGTGCCAATAAAATTTGTGCTGGAAAGAGACAGCCAGAAAATTGATAAGGAAATTAGCCCAACATTTTTGATCGAAACTGGGCGCGGCGGCATTGGCGTGGGGCTCTTAAAAACTGGAATTGTTTCGTATCCTTGGTATTTGTCTTTATGGAAAGGAGCAGAAAGCGCGGTTTTATTTACCGGCGAAGTAGCTGTCGCTTTTTATGAATTAATTAAAAATTTAATTGTCACGCAAAAAGTTTCCGTTGATCTTTCCGGCCCGGTTGGCATTGCCGTTTTGACCGGACAAGTGGCAAGAATGGGAATAATTTATCTTCTGCAATTCACGGCATTGCTTTCCATAAATTTGGCAGTGATAAATTTTTTACCTTTCCCGGCGTTGGATGGCGGAAGATTACTTTTCCTTCTGATTGAAAAAATTCGCCGTAAACCGGTTAGTCAAAAAATTGAAAATTTGGTTCACAATATCGGATTTGGTCTTTTAATGCTTTTAGTTTTGCTCGTTACTTATCGCGACGTTATAAAATTTAGCGATAAATTTGTGGGATTGTGGGATAAAATTATAAATTAACTTTATGTTGCAGGAACAACTTCAACAATTGAAAACAAAAGCGTTGGATGAAATTAAAAAAATCAGCGGAGAAAATCAACTGCAAAATTTTGAAATTAAATATCTTGGCCGAAAAGGGGAGTTGACTAAAATTCTGCGGACAGTCGGCGAATTACCAACGGAAGAGCGGGGGAAAGCCGGCGATCTTGCAAACCAAGTTAAGCAGGCACTCGCGAGCGAAATCGGGCGAGTAAAAAAAACATTTAGTGGAAAAGGAATAGGAGCGGTAGATGAAAAAGATTGGATTGATGTGACCGCTTCTAAGTTAAGTAACGGCTCTGGACACTTAAATCCAGTTTCAAAAGTTCAATATGAGCTGGAAGATATTTTTTCTTCAATGGGTTTTATGGTTTTAGACGGGCCGGAACTTGAGTCTGAGTATTATAATTTTGAGGCGTTAAATATTCCCGCATGGCATCCAGCGCGAGAAATGCAAGATACTTTTTATGTTGAAGGAGAGGGACTTTTAATGCGTACGCAGACTTCGCCGATGCAAGTCAGGGCTATGGAAAAATATGGCGCGCCGCTTCGGGCGATTGTGCCCGGCCGGTGCTTTAGAAACGAGGCGACCGACGCTCGTCACGAGCACACTTTTTATCAATTGGAAGGATTTATGATTGATAAAACTATTTCCTTCGCAAATTTAAAAGCGATTCTTGAAGTGACAGCCCAAAAATTATATGGAAAAGACACGCGCGTTCGGCTTAGGCCAAAATATTTCCCTTTTGTCGAGCCGGGCGTAAACGGCGAGGTAACTTGTTTTCTCTGCCATGGAAAAGGTTGCCGGCTTTGTAAAAATACCGGATGGCTTGAAATTTTCGGCGCCGGTCTAATCCATCCCAATGTTTTGAAGGCGGGCGGAATAAATCCGGAAAAATGGAGCGGTTTTGCTTTCGGTTTTGGATTGACACGGCTTGCGATGTTAAAATATGGCATTGATGATGTCAGACTATTTTGCGGAGGAGATATTAGATTTTTGCAACAATTTTGATTTTATTTACCAATTACTCAATTACCCGAGTACTTACTGATAAAAAAGTATAATTAGGTAATTAGTAATTAAGTAATTAGTTGTTATAAGGTATGAAAATATCACTTAATTGGCTAAAAGATTTTGTAAATATTCCCAAAGGCGTCACGCCGGAAATTTTGGCGTCAAAATTGATGTTGACCACAACGGAAATTGAAGGAATAGAAAAGCGTGGTGAAGTTTTGGATAAATTAGTCGTGGGTTTTGTTAAAACTCGTGAAAAACATCCGAATGCCGACCGGCTTTCCGTGACGAAAGTTGATATTGGCAACGAAAAAATTTTAACAATTGTTTGCGGCGCGCCAAACGTCGCGGCCGGGCAAAAAGTCGTTGTCGCTCTGCCGGGCGTAACTTTGCCCAACGGCTTGATGCTCGAGCGGCGGGAAGTGCGCGGAATAATGTCGGAAGGAATGATTTGTTCTGAAGATGAAATAGGTTTGGGTTTGTCCCATTCAGGCATTTTGGTTTTAAATACTGCGGCTAAAGTCGGAACAAAAGTGAGCGAATTAATGCCCTTGAAAGATGTAATTTATGAAATTGATAATAAATCTCTTTCGCATCGCTCAGATCTTTGGGGGCATTATGGTTTGGCGCGGGAAGTCGCGGCAATTCTTGGGCAAAAATTTAAAGAATATAAAATAAAAAAATCTAAAGGTTTTTCTAAGCCGGCCGTAAAATTTGAAGTTAAGGTTTTGAATAAAAAATTATGTCCTCGATATCTCGGCGCGGTGGTGGAAAATATAAAAATCGGGCCGTCACCCACGTGGCTATCCGCCAGATTGGAATCGGTCGGCGTTCGTTCCATAAATAATATTGTTGATATTACAAATTATGTGATGTTGGAATTTGGCCAGCCGCTCCATGCTTTTGATTTTGATAAAATCGGCGATGCGAAACAAAAAACAATCGTGGTGCGCGAGGCAAAAGAGGGAGAGAACTTCGTGACGCTCGATGGCGCGCAAAGAAAACTTGATAAATCAATGCTTGTAATCGCGGATAATAAAAAAGCAATAGCCCTTGCCGGAGTGATGGGTGGACAAAATTCTGAGGTCAATGAAAAAACTTCAAAAATTATTTTGGAATCGGCGGATTTTTATTTTATCAGTGTCAGAAAAACTTCAATGAAACTCGGGCTTCGGACAGAGGCGTCGATTCGTTTTGAAAAAGGATTAGATCCGAATTTGGCAGAGTTGGGAATGGCGCGGGTACTCGAGCTTATTCTTAAAGTTATACCTGGGGCAAAAATCGGAAAAATTGTTGACGTAAAGAATTTTAAATTAAATCAGGGTCCGATAAAATTAAGTTTTGATTATTTGGATAAAAAAATCGGCGAGATCATACCGCCGGCAAAAGTAGTAAACATCTTGAAATCTTTGGGCTTTGGAGTAAAAAGGGTTGGAAAAGTTTTGAATGTTAAAATTCCCACTTGGCGAGCGACAAAAGACATTGCTATTGCCGACGATTTAGTTGAAGAAGTGGCGCGCGTTTATGGTTATGAAAATATTTCTGTAAAAATGCCGGAAGCAGCCGTGGCAGCGCCGGAAGAAAATCGCGCGCGAAAAGCGGAGCGAGTAGTAAAAAATATTTTGGCGAACGGGCTTCGGATGACTGAAGTCTATAATTATTCTTTTACTGAAGAAAAAGTTTTAAAAAAGTTTGGATTTAATCCGGCCGAGCATATTAGGTTAAAAAATTCTATTAATAAAAATTTGACACATCTGCGGCAGAGTTTGGTTCCTGGACTTGTCGGGAACATTTCGGCTAATCAGCATTTTGTTGATGAGGTGAAAATTTTTGAGCTCGGAAAAATTTTCTTTCGCGAATTAGGGGAATTAAAGAAAGATGGGAAAGGCGCCCTGCGCCTGCCGCAACAAGACGAATCTTTGGTCGGGATGATTTTGATGAAAAATAACGAGACACCATTTTATGATGCAAAGACCGCAGCCGCAGAAATTTTCGATACCCTGCATGTCGCTTATAAATTTGAGATTTGGCAAAAAGATGTTCCAATGTGGGCAAATGCCGCGAGAACCGTAAAAATCATGGCGGGCGGAAAAACCCTTGGCATCGTAACAGAACTCGCGCCGCAAGTGCAGCAGGCTTCGGGCGTGCGACATAGGGTTGGAATTTTTGGCATTAATTTTAAAGAACTGGTAAAATTATGTAAAGAAGAAGCAGCCTACGAACCAGTTCCAAAGTATCCGTCGATTGAGCTTGATCTGGCTATTTTGGTGTCCGGGAAAACGGTTTGGGATGATGTTTTAAAAAATATTTTTGAGACAGAAAACAGATTAGTAAAAGAAGTAAAACTTTTTGATGTTTATGAAGGCAGGGGAATGGAGCCAGGAAAAAAGAGCTTGGCTTTCAGAATTGTTTATCGTTCGGACGAGCGGACGTTGAAACTTGAAGAAGCGAAAAATATAGAACAGAAAATTATCAAAAAATTGGAGCAGCGGTTCGGCGCGAAATTAAGGAGTTAATTATATAATTTAAATAATTAATTTATAGGAGGAAATATGATAGAAACTAGTAAGGATCTTCTTTACGTAGTTCTTGCTTTTTCAGTTTTATGGCTGACGATTTTTCTTTCGTGGATGCTTTATTATGTTATAATGATGCTGCGGCAAGCCAATAAAGTAATCACGAGCTTTCGCGAAAAAATGGAAAAAATCAGCCAGACAGTGGAAAGGATAAAAGAAAAATTTGAAAATACTTCAGCGTATCTCGGGTTGATTGGTAAGGCGGTAGAAAAAATGGTTGAGTTTGTTGGTGAGCGAAAGAAAAAATCCCGGAAGTAGAAAAGATAAAGAATAGAAGACAAAGAATTTAAAGTCAAAATTCCTATTTAGTTTTTTTATAATGTAAGGGGGAATTTTGACTTTTGAGTTTTATAAATAAAATTTTATGTTGCGTTCTTCTGAAATTTCAGATGGCAAAGAAAAAATGGAATTAGAAACCCTACGATACGATTTTTGTGAGATGTTTGATATTGATAAAAGAGAATCAGCGTTGGAGTTATTCGGAAAAATTGTTGAAAAATATGAGTCCGAAGATCGTGCTTATCATAATCTTGAACACATTAAGAATTTTTTAGTTTTTTTAGAAAAATTTGAACAAAAAATAAAAGACGCGCGGGGTCTTAAATTAGCGGCATGGCTTCATGATGTTGTGTATGATACCAGAGCAAAGGATAATGAAGAACAAAGCGCTAAGTATGCGGAAGATTATCTCAAATCGTTAGGCGTCTCGGGAGAAATCACAAATCACGTAATAGCGTTGATCAGGGCGACTGCAAATCATAAATTGATCGGGGATGACCCAGATTCAGAAATTTTTTTGGATGGAGATTTGGCGATACTCGGGTCAAGTGATGACGAATATGACAGCTATGCTAAAAAAATTCGTCAAGAATACGCGTGGGTTCCGGATGATCAGTACAGAGAGGGCAGAAGAAAAATTTTAGAAAATTTTTTAAACACACCAAGAATATATTTTACGGAAGAAGCGGGAAAAGAGTTAGAACAACGGGCGAGGAAAAATTTAAAAAGAGAAATAGATAGTTTGTAATATATGTTTGTCCATCTCCACACTCACAGCCATTATAGCCTGCTCGATGGTTTGGCAAAATTAGATGATTTGATTGCCAAGGCCAAGGCGGACAATATGCCGGCGCTTGCCCTTACCGATCACGGAGTGATGTATGGCGTGGTTGAATTTTATCAAAAATGCCGAGCGGCGGGGATCAAACCTATTTTGGGAGTGGAGGCGTATCTCGCGCGTAATGGCCGACAAAATAAACGGGCAAGAATTGACGAGCGGCCGTATCACCTCGTACTTCTCGCGAAAAATAATATAGGCTATCAAAACTTGATCAAAATAACCACCATCGCTCACTTGGAAGGTTTTTATTATAAACCGAGAATTGATTGGGAAGTTTTGGAAAAATATCATGAAGGATTGATCGCGCTTTCCGCTTGTATTCAGGGAGAAGTTCCGGCATCGGTTTTAAACGGCGATTTAGAAAAAACTAAAGAATTAATTTTAAAATATCAAAATCTCTTTGGTCCGGAAAATTTTTTCTTAGAGCTGCAACATCATCCGTCAAGCCAGGAGCAGGGGATTATAAATCGCGAATTAATAAATTTTTCTAAAAAATTAGGCGTGCCGCTTGTCGCGACAAACGATATTCATTATTTAAACTCGGAAGATGCCGAAGCGCAGGATGTTTTACTTTGTCTTCAAACCAAAAGAAAGATCAGCGAGAAAGACAGAATGTGCATGCTGGGCGAAGATTATTCAATGAGACCGTCGGAACAGATGGAGAATGATTTTAAAGATGTGCCGGAAGCGATTTCTAACACTGTAAAAATTGCCGAGATGTGCAACGTGGAATTGGAACTTGGAAAAATAATGTTGCCGTATTTTGAAGTTCCGGACGGGAAAACGGCGAATGTTTATCTTCGGGAATTATGCGAAAAGGGATTAGAAAAAAGATATGGCATTATAAAGGTTGATGGAGAATATAAAGTGAAAGATGGGGTTGGAAATGTAGATGCAGGAAAAGTTATGGAACGATTAAATTATGAATTATCGGTGATTGATAAAACCGGTTTTGCTTCGTATTTTTTGATTGTTCAAGATTTTGTTAATTGGGCGAAATCGAGCGGCATTGTCGTCGGTCCGGGCCGCGGTAGCGCAGCCGGCTCGATTGTTTCATATTTAACAAATATTACAAATATTGATCCATTGACTTATAATTTGCTTTTTGAAAGATTTTTAAATCCGGAAAGAATCAGCATGCCTGATATTGATTTAGATTTTACCGACACTCGCCGAGGCGAGGTAATTCAATACGTAGAAGGAAAATATGGACGCGATCACGTGGCTCAAATTATAACTTTTGGAACCATGGCTGCGCGCGCGGCGATTCGCGACGTGGGGCGCGTGCTTGATTTTCCTTACAGTTTTTGTGATCAGGTGGCAAAGTTGATTCCGATGATGTTCACCCTGGATGAAGCCCTGAAAAATATTTTAGAATTTAAGGAATTATACGATAAAGACGAAGGAGCAAAAAAATTAATCGACACGGCAAGAAAATTGGAAGGAGTGGCGCGCCATGCTTCAACTCACGCCTGTGGTGTTGTGATTACCAAAAATCCGCTTGATTATCACACGCCATTGCAATTTGCTTCAAGCGGCGACCAAACCATAGTTTCGCAATATTCCCTGCATCCGATTGAGGATTTAGGTTTACTAAAAATGGACTTCTTGGGTTTGAAAAATTTAACGATTTTAGAAAATACACTGGGGATTGTTGAAAAAATTCATGGGCAAAAAATTAACATAGAATCAATTCCGCTCCAAGATGAAAAAACATTCGCGCTTTTGAGAAAAGGGGATACAACCGGCGTTTTTCAACTTGAATCTTCGGGGATGAAAAGGTATTTGCGTGAATTGAAGCCGACAATTTTTGAAGATATTATTGCCATGGTCGCGCTTTATCGGCCAGGGCCGATGGACTGGATTCCGAGTTTTATTGCCGGGAAAAATTCCAACAAAAAAATAAAATATCTTCATCCGAAACTAGAGCCTATTCTCTCAACAACTCATGGCATCGCCGTTTATCAGGAACAGATTTTGCAGATTGCCCGCGATTTGGCCGGTTTCACTTTGGGTGAAGCGGATATTTTGCGTAAAGCCGTCGGTAAAAAAATCGCCAAACTTTTGGGCGAGCAAAAAGAAAAATTTATTAATGGTTGTATAAAAAATAATATTAGTAAAGAAACAGCGGAAAATGTTTTCGCTTTTATCGAACCTTTTGCTGGTTATGGATTCAACCGGTCGCACGCCGCCTGCTACGCGAGAATCGCTTACGAAACGGCGTATTTCAAAGCAAACTATCCGACCGAATTTATGGCCTCGCTTTTAACCTCAGACCAAGGTGACATTGAACGTATTGCCGTTTTAGTTGAAGAATGCAAACAAATGAAGATTGAAGTTTTGCCGCCGGATATTAATGAAAGCTTTTCCACTTTTACGGTCGTGGCCGCATCATTAGCCGAAGGCCAGCCGCGTATCCGCTTTGGGCTTTTGGCTGTTAAAAATGTCGGGGAAAATATTGTTAAAATAATTATTCACGAAAGAAAAGCGAACGGGGCGTATAAAAATTTAGAAGATTTTTTAACAAGAGTTCAGACAAAAGATTTAAATAAAAAATCCTTGGAAAGTTTGATAAAATGCGGGGCGCTTGATCGTTTTGGTGAAAGAAACCAGATGCTTCATAATTCGGATAGATTGCTCGATTTTACGAAAGATTTGGGCCGCGAGGCTGCAAGCCAACAGACCAGTTTGTTTGGCATTATGGCCACAACGTCGGGCGTTCCGACACTTCGCCTCGAGCCGGCTCCTGACGCGACAAAAGAAGAAAAACTTTCTTGGGAAAAAGAACACATTGGCCTTTACATTAGCGAGCATCCTTTAACGGAGTTTGCCGGAAGTCTTCGGGAAATTGCCGTGCCGTGTTCCAGACTGTGCCAGTGTCCGCCCAATACAAAAATAAAAATCGCAGGAGTGATTAATGAGGTAAAAAAAGTTATTACGCGAAGCGGCGAACCAATGCTTTTTGCTAAAATTGAAGATGTTGGAGGCTCGACCGAACTTTTAGTTTTCCCTAAAACTTTAAAAAACATGAATGACATTTTCCAATCGGGCCGAATAATTCTCGCGAGTGGCAGATTGTCCGATAAGGACGGGGAAATGAAATTGATTTGTGAAGACGTGAAAGAAATTAATAAGGATAACATTGAAAAAATAGTAAAAAGCGCGGGTCAGACAAATGGAAAATTTTATCATTCATCTTCATTTGCGGAAGGAAATGACGCGCCAAAAATTCAAAATAGTGGTTCCTCACCGATAGACACCTCTTCGTCTGAAATTTTACCTAAAGCCGTGTGTATCAGGATAAATTCATTAGGAGTGGAAACAACGCAGAAATTAAAAGACGTTTTTTTTCGTTTCAAGGGCGACCACAAAGTTTTGTTATCGGTTTTAAGTCCTGATGGCCGGAAAAAAATTCAAACCGATTATGCTGTTCTTCCAAGCGACGAATGCCGCGAGGCGCTGGAAGGAGTGATTGGCAAGGGAAATGTGCAAATTTTAAATGGTTAATGGATTTTGCCCAAAATTCTATTTTCCTGTATAATTAAGTAACGTGTTAAACTAATATTTGCTCCAGAAAGGAGCTTAATATATATAATTTAAAAATATGAAAAATTTCCTCACGAAAAGCGTTTTTTTAGGGGTTATTATTTGTGTTATCGCGTTTCTTCCTAAGGGCGTTGGAGCGCAAACGCTGAATTACGATATGGGGATCAGCTCGAATGACATTTTTTTCTCAGAATCAAATTTAATCGCGGGTCAGACAATTACTCTTTACGCCGCCATCAAGAACTATGGTAAGTATGATATTCCCGGATATGCTTCTTTTTATACTGGGTCTCAGTTGATAGGTTCCTCACAGGTTGTTTCAATACGGGCTTATGGAGTCAGTGACGAGGTCTTTGTAAATTTTGTCGTACCCGAAGGTAGTTTTAACATCAGAGTTGATATTACTAGAGTTAATAAAGAGAATCAACCAATAGCAGATGAAAATCCGGCCAATGATTCTGCCCTGACGGGAATGTTTCATCCGGAAAAGGATACTGATGGAGACGGAGTAATTGATAAAAATGATAATTGTCCAAATTTAGCAAATTTTGACCAAGCTGATTTTGATGGCGATAAAGTCGGTAATGCTTGCGACGCGGATGACGATAACGATGGCTTAACAGATGTTAAAGAGCAGGAGATTGGCACCAATCCGCTTGATCCAGATACTGACGATGACGGAATTTTAGATGGCCAAGATAATTGTCCAAAAACCGTTAATTCAAATCAAGCCGATAAAGATCATGACGGAGTCGGCGACGTTTGTGATTCGGTGGATAACAGTACGCCACCTCCAAGTTCAGGCGGTTCTTCGTCTCCGGCTGATACTGACGGGGACGGTGTTCCCGATGGTCGTGATAATTGTAAAAAGATAGCGAATGCTTCTCAGGCGGATTTTGATAAAGATGGAATTGGTGACGCCTGTGACAGCGATGATGATAATGACGGGGTGAGCGACGTTGATGAGGCCAAGATTGGCACAGATCCTAAAAATCCAGATACTGATCAGGATGGCACAAAAGATGGAGATGACGCTGCGCCATTGAATCAGGATGAAAGCGCTACGTCTGGAGACGAGGATGAAAATGCGTTTGAGACAAATCAGGCGGGAAGCGATAATTTGTCGGAGCAGAGCGCGGATTTGGAAAATATTTTTGTTGATTCTGTTAAATTAAGTTGGAATACTTTTATTTTTAAAGTCAGGGATAATTCCGGTGAGCAGAATTTAAGTTATAACTGGGATTTGGGAGACAGTAAAGCCGCGGCTGGCAGTGAGGTGCAACACTCGTACGGAAAGTCAGGGACTTATCTTGTAATTTTAAATGTTACTGATGGTGAGAATAATACTGTGAAAAAAGTCCCAACCACCGTGCGCGTCAGTTTCTTGTCGGCAAAAAATCCGTATTTATCTTTTCCAATAGGAATTTTATTTGGGTTAACGATTCTTTTTGGAACCAGAAGATGGCTCAAAAAGAAAAATGAGTTGAATGAGATAGACGGAGAAATTAAATAGATTAAAATATTTTAAGGAGGTAATATGGCAAAAAGTAAAACATCGCGGAAACACGAAGCGCCAGTTAGTTTTTATCGGAGAATCGCTTTTATTTTTGTGGCCCTGACAAGTATTTTGGTAATTCTCGCGGCGTATTTTGTTTTGAGTAGAGCGGAAATCGCGGTGACTGTTGCCAAAGAGCCGGTTAGCGCAGATTTTATCGCGGATTTGAAAGAAGTCGCTATCCAAAATCCGGCCGAACCATCAGTTGCCGTGCCGGGTGCCGCTACCATTTCAGGAAAAGTGAAGGAAGCTAATGTTTCGGGTAGTCAGGAATATCCAACTACTGGAATAAAAAAAGTCCAAGGGGATGTCGGTGGAACCGTTACAATTTTTAATAATTACAACAAAGATCAGCCTCTTGTGGCTACGACGCGTCTTTTATCTCCGGAAGGAATTTTGTATCGTTTAAAAAATAGAGTTAGCGTTCCAGCCGGGGGTAAAGTAGAGAATGTGGAAGTTTATGCCGATACTCCCTCGGAGGCTGCTGCGAAACTCGGGCCCACAAAATTTATTATTCCGGGACTTTGGGAGGGGCTGCAGGATAAAATTTATGCTCAGAGCTTTTCCCCAATGCATGGTGGAGAACATGAAGAGCGGTTTGTTGCACAAGCTGATTTAGATAATGCCTATAACGATTTGACTCAAACTCTTTCAACGCAAGTGATGGAGGGTTTAAAAGAGGAAATGCCTTCGGCCGGAGAAATCTTTGGTAAAGTAGTGATAAAAGAAATTTCCGAAAAACGCAGCGATCTTAAGGCGGGTGCGACAGGCGATAAGTTTACCATTAATTTGAAAATGAAAGTCGTAGGAGTAGCTTTTTATGAGCGAGATTTAGAGAGTTTGGCGCGGCAAGAATTGGGAGCCAAAGTTCCGGCTGATAAAGAATTGACAAGTGTTGATTATAATGGTATGACTTTCTTAGTGGAAAAATATAATGTTACGAGCGGCGAAGCTAATATTATGGTTCATCTTTCAGGAGAAATGTCTCTAAAGTCAGACAGCTCGATTTTTGACAAAGATAAATTTATCGGACTTTCGAAAGAAAAAATAATTCAATATTTATCCATTTATCCGGAGATTGAGCGCATTACCATAAAATTTTCACCTTTTTGGGTGAAAAAAGTTCCGCAGATAAAGAATAATGTGAGTATTATTGTTAAATAAAGGGCTTCGCCCTTTGTTATCTGCGCTCGCTCGGAAATGAAAGCAACTTCATTTCTCTCACTCGTTTGATAATAATAAAATTTATATTTATAGAATCTTTGTAAACAGAGGAGACAAAGTTTTATTTATGAATAAAGAAAAATTAGAAATAATGCGTCATTCCGCGGCTCATATTTTGGCAGCCGCTGTTTTGGAGTTGTATCCAACCGCGAAATTTGGCGTGGGACCGGTTGTGGAAAATGGATTTTATTATGATTTTGAGTTGGGAAAAAATTTAACCACAGCTGATTTGCCAAAAATTGAAAGTAAGATGAGAGAAATTATAAAAAGAAGTTTACCTTTTGAAAAGCAAGAGATGTCTCGCGCTGAAGCAATAAAACTTTTTGAACAATTTAAACAGACTTACAAATTAGAATTATTGCGCGAGGGCACAGTGGGCGAAGAAGGAAAAATGGAATCGCTCGGCGAACGCGTGACGATTTATAAAACTGGAAAATTTACTGATCTTTGTCGCGGGCCACACATCGCGACTACAAAAGCGATTGGCGCGTTTAAGTTGACGACTGTCGCCGGCGCGTATTGGCGCGGTGACGAAAATAAACCAATGCTTCAGAGAATTTATGGCGTAGCTTTTGAAACACAAAAAGAATTGGATGAATATTTAAAAATGGTTGAAGAAGCTGAGGCGCGGGATCATCGTAAAATCGGAGAAGAGTTGGATTTATTTCACATTGACGAAGACGTTGGTGCTGGATTGCCTCTCTGGCATCCGAAGGGAGCGCTTTTGCGGCAGTTAATTGAGGATTATTGGATAGAAAAACATTACAAAAACGGTTACGAACTTGTTCGTACTCCGCACATTGGGCATTTAAGGCTCTGGGAAACTTCGGGACACTGGGGGTTTTATCGCGAAAATATGTATTCGCCGATTGAAATAGAGGGAGAAAAATATCTCTTGAAGCCGATGAATTGCCCATTCCATATAAAAATTTATAAATCGCGGATGAGGAGTTATCGCGACCTTCCTTTGCGTTGGGCAGAGCTAGGGACGGTTTATCGATATGAGCGTTCGGGCACTTTGCATGGCTTGACTCGTGTCCGCGGTTTCACTCAGGATGATGCCCATATCATTTGTCGTCATGATCAATTTGAAAAAGAGCTAGAGTTAGTTTTGAAATTTGCCAAAGAAATACTTGGTAGTTTTGGTTTTAAAGATTACAAAATTTATCTTTCCTTGCGTGATCCGAAGGATACAAAAAAATATGTTGGAGAAAATAAGGTTTGGGATTTTGCTGAAAAAACTTTACAAAAGGTTTTAGATAAAATTAAGTTTAAATATCAAATAGACATTGGCGAAGCAAAATTTTATGGGCCGGCCGTAGATATTAAAATTTGCGATGCCTTGGGTCGAGAGTGGCAGTGTTCAACCCTGCAGCTTGACTTGAATCTCCCGGCGCGTTTTAAAATGGAATTTGTTAATCAGCAAGGACAGAAAGAAACGCCGATAATGTTGCATCGAACTCTTCTGGGATCGTTGGAACGCTTTATAGCTGTTTTAATTGAACATTATGCCGGCGCCTTTCCGACATGGCTTGCTCCCGTGCAAGTCGCAATTATCCCTGTTGGCAAGCGCCACGTGAAACCGTCGGCAAAACTCGCGAAAACTCTTCGTGAAGAGGGGATTAGAGTTCATCTTGATGATGTTAATGAAACGGTTGGATACAAGATTAGAAAAGCGGAAAAACAAAAAGCACCGTATATGCTCGTGATCGGTGATAAAGAAATGGGCGGCAAGAAATTAAATGTCCGTGTTCGCGGTAAACAAAAAACCGTGGCGATGACGGTGAATAAATTTATTGAAAAGGTGAAAACGGAAATTAAAAAAAGAAAATAAGTAGATCAAAAAAGACCCGCCAAGTTAGGCGGGTCTTTTAATATATTTATGCTACCCTGGATTTTATTTGCTCGATATCTTCCTGGTCTCGCGCCTTAAGTTGTCTTTCTCTTCCTTCTCGAGTTTGGCGAAGTTTTGTGGTAGTTTCTCGTACGATCGCAATGTCTCCTTTATGTCCGGCTAAGTCGCGCTCTGCTTTAAGAATTTCCGTCTCGGTCGTGTAAAGAGCATCCTCAACACCTCTTGCTCCGCCCAGACCCATAATTTCTTCAACTCTTTTTTTGCTGGTAATCGGCTTAAGGCCTTTTTCTATGGTTTTAGCCACGGTCAATAAATTCTTAAGATATTTTGCCATCTCTTGAAGTTTTCTTAAATCATCCTCAATTTTTGCCGCTTGTTCCGGGGAAAGGGCAGGTTCTTCAACCGCTTCGGCGGCTTCAACAATTTCCGGAGTTTCCATAACCAGCGCAGTCATATCATCTTCCTTAGATCTTAAAACTTTTCCGGCAACACGTTTTCTGGCGGCTTTAACTAGCCGCGCGGAAATTTCTTCGGGCGTTCCGCCTTTAATTATTTCTGCTCGGATTTCCTTATCAGTCAAATTATCATGAATACCATCGGAAGTAACAATTGCTAGGTCGCCGGGTTCAAGGTGTTCAATACCTGTTTGGAATTCGCTTCCGCTAAGTCCAAGGGCGCTCTTTACACCTCTTCTCAAATCTTTGTAAAGAAAGGCTACCGTGTTGCCTCTTTCTGGTCCGAACTTTTGAATTATTTCTTCTTTACTAGTTGCCTGATCAATAAAATCAGCTTCTTCTTGGGTAATATATTTATTTTGAACAGACTCTTCAAGGGCTCCCTGGTCTTTTGTTAATTTTTTTAATTCTTCACCTTTTTTCAAAACATAAATTCTACTGTCGCCAGTATGGCCAAACACCAAGTCAGCGCCGCCGTCTGGCCGCTCAATCATTTTTACGATAGAAGCTGTTGTTCCGGCAGGGGATTTTCCTTTTTCTATAATTAATTCCTGAATTTTATCTTGAGGTTTATCTCTATAAGTTGCTTCAATAAATGGATCATCCAGTTGTTCAAAAAATAGTTGGTTGCCTAATTTTATAACTTCTTCCTGAGTTTTTTCCAGGGCTCGTTTGATAGCCGTTTCCCATTTTTTCGCATCAGCTCCTTCGGGAACTTTAGATAGTTCTTCAAAAGAGATTTTAGCCGCCAATTCGCTAGCCTGTTTTCCGTCTAAGCCACCGCCCATGCCATCAAAAATGCCAGCTAATTCTTGTGCTGGGTCAACAAAGGCGGCATCCTCGTTACGATCGGGATGATTTTTTGAGGCTTCGGAAGTTAGTGCAATATGAGTCGCAATTTTTTCTGTTTCTGGTCCGGAAATTTTTTCTGCCGTTGGAATTCGTGGCATATAAATTGATCAAGAATTATTCTTTAATTTTAACATAAAATTATAGCGTATTTGAAGAGAATAGTCAATCCTCGCAAATCGCGGGGATAAGATAATAAGATAAAAAGAGGACCGAAGCGGTTCTTGGCGTCGGTCCTATGCGCCTACGAGATTATCTCAATCTCGGGTGTGTCCTTCTTGCCCTCCTTGATAGCCGTGAATGACTTCTGCTCCTTGCCAGCTGCCAAGGTGATTTCTAGCGTATGCTCCTTGAGGAGATTCACACTTCCCCCTTTAGGGCCGCGGAATTCGATCCCCACGTAGCGGACATTGTCCGGATCGCCAGTGAAGCTCGTCCTGCCGGAGCTTCGTCCTACGAAGATCTTTTCTCCGTTATTTACAACGAAGAGAAACCTCGCGTATTTTCTCAGCCACTCATCTAGCCCGCCGGGGAGTTCGTTACCGCTGGTAGTCAGCTTGAGGTAAAGGTTACCATTCATGTACTCGAGGTCAAGCCTCGTGATTCGGTCTAGGAATTGCCGATGGAGTCGACCATCGGCGAAGATGCTTACTACCTTGCCCATGGTTACCCTCCTTTCGGAATTCCTCGTACTTCTTCCAGGGAACCCCTCACCTTACAATGATATCATAAATTTGTCAAGAGTAAAAAGACAGCCCTGGTTGGACTGTCTAGTTTTTTGTATTCTGATATTTTTATTTTTCTTCGGGGTTTTTTGGTTTTCGCGATCTTTTAAGAGATTCGGCAGCGGCCTCAATGTCCTTTAAACATTCCGGACAAGTAGCTTCTTTATTGCCATGTCGGCAATCGCCGGGCTCAATGCGGCGCGGCTCTTCATAACCTCTTTTGAATTCTGACATAAAATTATAATATAAAAATGGATTAATATCAATATTTTAGCAAAAAAAGTGGGGTTTGTCAATAATCAATGATTTTGTTAAAGTATTGCTATGGGAAAAAATAAATATCACATTATTGCTTACGGCTGTCAGATGAATAAATCCGATTCGGAACGAGTGGCGGCTGTGCTTGAAAAGATTGGTTATAAGCCTGCTAGAAGCGAAAAGCAGGCTGATTTGGCCGTGCTCGTAGCATGTTCTGTTCGTCAGGCGGCAGTGGATCGCTTATACGGCCGGGCGAGGGAATTAAGTAAAATAAAAAATGTTAATCCCAATTTTAAAACAATTTTAACCGGCTGTATTTTGCCGCGGGACAAGAAAAAATTTATTGATAAATTTGATTTAGTTTTGGATTTAAAACAAATTATTGATTTAGAAAAGTTTAAAAATTATTGCCAAAGTTGGCACGAGCATTATTTTAAAATTGAGCCAAGATACTCAACAAAATTTTCTGCGTTTGTTCCGATCATGACCGGCTGTAATAATTTTTGTTCATATTGCGCCGTGCCATACGTCCGAGGCAGGGAAGTGAGTCGGCCTGTCGTTGAGGTGGTGGCGGAAATAAAAAATTTAGCAAAAAGGGGATGTCTTGAAATAACTCTTTTAGGGCAAAACGTAAATGCCTATTGGCCGGATGATACTAAAAATTTTTCCAAAAAAAATCCATATAAACATCCTTTTGCCGCATTACTCTGGGAGGTAAATCAAATAAGAGGAATTAAACGAATCTTTTTTACCGCGCCACATCCGCGCGATATGACAAATGAAGTTATTGACGCCCTGACTTTGCCCAAAATGGTAAATTATCTTCATCTGCCGCTTCAGGCCGGGGATGATAAAGTTTTAAAACAGATGAATCGCAGTTATACTACTGCAGATTATTTAAAACTCGTCGCAAAAATAAATAAAAAAAGGCTAGGCATCGCGCTTGGCACAGACATTATTGTCGGTTTTCCCGGTGAAACAAAAAAATCGTTTCAAAACACGGTGGAACTTTATAAAAAAGCAGATTTTGATATTGCGTATCTCGCGATATATTCGCCGCGAGAGGGAACAGCGGCCGCGAAGTTTAAGGACGATGTGCCGCGCGCCGAAAAAAAACGGCGGCGGGATGTTTTACAGAATTTGATGGAGAAAATTGTTTTTGAAAAAAATCAGAAATATGTCGGGAAAGTCGTGTCGGTATTAGTAGATGAATATAAAAACGGAAAGTGCATTGGAAATTCTTTAGAAATGAAAAGAGTGAGATTCAACGGCAAGAAGAATATGATTGGAAAAATTTTTAATGTTAAAATAAAAAAAGCGTTTGAATGGATTTTGGAAGGATAAAAAATGGCCCGTTTGAGGTGGAGCCTTACCTATTCTTTTTTCCAAGCGTCACGAACCACACCGATGGCTTTTGCGAAGAGGCAAACCACCGCGATAATCGTAACGATGACGATGAACGCTCGTTCGGCGAGCGCGAGATTGGGAACGGTCGCCATTCCTCCGGCACCAGCGAGAAAAATCAGCGCGAGCAAGAGGTAGCCAATCCCGCCGGCCACACCCTTGAGTTTTTTCATGACCTTGTTACTCCCTTGGCGAATCTTTCATGCAGGGCGGCGGCTTGCAAATGAACAAAACGGCCATTACCAGACATGCGATAGAAAAGCCACCGAACACCACGAAGTAGGCGAGTGGCGGTGGAGAGCTGAAGGATGGTCCGTCCCCGTAGCTGTCCGCAGCCCAGGCAAATGTCAATGCCAGTAAGCCGAATAATGTTGCGGCGACTATGCGGATAGTCTTCTTGGTCATTATTTTTCCTCCTTTGCTGCCTTTAAGTTAATATAAAAAAGATAATATGTCAATATCTAAACCCCGCCTAAAGGCGGGACTCCAGTTGCCAAAACTGATAGTAATTTTGGGTCCGACGGCGTCGGGAAAGACGGGCTTGTCTTTGAAATTGGCGAAAAAATTTAAGGGAGAAATTGTAAATGCCGATTCAAGGCAGATTTACCAAGGAATGAATGTTGGGACAGGAAAGGTGATTGATAAAAAAGGCGTGGAACATTATTTGCTTGATGTGTTAAAGCCTGACGAAGAATTTACTTTGGCGGATTATAAGAAGAAGGCGCTTGCGGCGATTAAAGATATTTTGAAGCGCGGCAAGGTGCCGTTTTTAGTTGGGGGAACCGGATTATATATTCAATCTATTGTTGATAATTTGGAAATTCCGGCGGTGCCGCCAAATAAAAAATTGCGAGCACAATTTGAAAAAGAAATTAAAAAACCCGGCGCTATCGCGAAATGGTATAAAAAATTATTAAAACTTGATCCTGGCGCGGCCGAGGCAGTGGACGCCAATAATCCGCGGAGAATAATTCGCGCCCTTGAAGTATGTCTTGCGACTGGCAAACAATTTTCCAAATTGCGAGAAAAGGGTGAGCCGCTATTTGATGTTTTACAAATTGGAATAAATGTTCCGCGGCAAAAACTTTATGAAAACATTGACCGGCGGGTGGAGAAAATGATAAAAGACGGTTTGGTTAACGAAACAAAAAAATTATTAAAAAAATATAATCCAAATCTTCCGTCCATGAGCGGGATTGGATATAAGGAAATTGGCGAATACTTATTGGGCAAACAAGATCTCGTAGAAGCAGCTCAAAAAATAAAATATAGGACGCATGCGTATGCCAGGCGGCAGATGACTTGGTTTCGCCGTGATAAAAGAATTAAGTGGATAAAAAATTATAAAGAAATAGAAGAAAAAATAAAAAAGTGGATTAAATAAAATTAAGGGCGTGGTGCTTAAAGCAAAACGCCCTTTTTGGTCTCATGTGTTTTATTCTACTTGGGACTTGCCCCACGTCTTTCCAGTTCCTCCTTTCCGCGTCGCATCCTCCGGATGCCTTCTGCCACCAGATTGCCGACGACTTCCGGCGGCTGGTTTCGACTGAGCAAAATGTCCAGGTCGATCACCAGCATGCCGAATTTTCCCCGGCAACAGGCGCATTTGGCCCAGGGCTTCTTGTGGATGCACTCTGGGACGTCACCTTCCTCTCCAACGCGCGCCTCTTCAGCATGTCGAGTCATGGCGTTCCTCCTTTCTTTGCCATGGGCTCGGACCCTCCGCGGAAATCGCGGAGAGGATAGCAAGACCAAAAACTGCCCAGGAAATTTGAGCAGTTTTTGATTTTCTATCCGAGTTTCTTTTTAATAATTTCTTCGGCGATTTTAGGATTAGCTTTGCCTTGGGTTTTTTTCATTACTTGGCCGATGAAGAATTGGAGCAGGGCGGTTTTTCCTTGTTTGTATTCTACAGTTTCTTCGGGGTGGTCGGTGAGAAGTTCGTCAATTATTTTTTCTATCTCGCCAGCGTCGCTTATCTGGCCGAGATTTTTACTTTCCATAATCTGCGAAGGATCTCCGCCTGTTAGCATCATTTCTTCAAGAATTTTCAGTGCTGTCGGCCCGGAAATTTTATTTTGATAAATCATGGTGATAAACTCGGCAAAATTTTCCGGAGTGATTTTTAGGCGGCGTATATCAATTTTATTATCAGCCATTAATCCGCAGAGTTTATTTATGAGCCATCCGGCGACAAGACGGACAAGTTTGTGTTTATTTTTTTCCCAGATTTCTTCCTCTGTTCCTTCAATCCCTTCTAGTGAAAGGAGCCATGCTTGCAGTTCGGAAATGATATTTTCCGCGTAGTTAGCGAGTTTTTTGTCTTCAATCAAAATTTTTGTTTCTTCGTCAGTAAATTCGTATTGAGACACAAATCTTATTTTTTTAGCGCGAGGCAGTTCAGGAAGTTTGCTTTTAACTTTTTCTTCTAGTTTACTCAAATCAAGCGGAGGCAAGTCTGGTTCGGGGAAATAGCGATAATCGTTTTCAGCTTCTTTCGTGCGTTGGTCTATAGTTATTTGTTTTACATCGTTCCAGCCGCGAGTTGTGGTAATGGTCGGCGGTTTTCCTTTTTCCCAAAGTTCGGTTTGCCTTTTGATTTCGTATTCCAGCGCGCGTTCAACCGCTCGGAAAGAATTTAAATTTTTAATTTCGGTTTTTGCGTTAAGTTTTACTAATTTTTTTTCTTTGGTTGGGTCGTCAAGAACTTCTCGGAGAGAAATATTAGCATCGCAGCGGAGATGACCTTTTTCCATATCCGCGTCGGAAATTCCAAGATAGCGGGCGATAAGCCGCAATTCCTGCATGAAAATTTTTGCTTCAAGGGGCGAGGCAATGTCCGGCTCGGTGACAATTTCCAGAAGTGGCGTGCCAGAACGGTTATAGTCAACAAGACTATTTTTTCCATCTTCGCTATGGAATGTTTTTGCGGCATCTTCTTCGAGATGAACACGGTTTATTTTTATCTTCGCCCAAGGCCGTTGTTTTTTTTCATCTTTGGTCGGAATATCAATTTCCAAAAAACCGTCCAAGCATACAGGTTTGTCATATTGGGAAATTTGGTAACCCTTTGGCAGATCGGGATAAAAATATTGTTTGCGGTCAAACTTTGAAGATTTTTGAATTTTACAATTTAAAGCCAGGGCCATAAGTCCGGCCCACTCCAACGCCTGCTCGTTGATGACGGGGAGCGTGCCAGGATGACCCATGCAAATAGGGCAGACGGTTGTGTTCGGCGGCTGATCTTCGCCGGTATTGTCGCAACCGCAGAACATTTTTGATTTTGTTTTTAATTGGACATGAATTTCAAGTCCAATGACCGGGACCAGATGCATAAAATTCAGATCAGATTGCTTCGCAATTTATTATTGCGGCAGAGCCGCGCTTTTTTTAACAGAGTTATAGAGGATAAATCCCAATGCGTAAAATAATGGGGCAGCAAAAACAGGAATAACATTGGCAATAATCATTGACCACCATGTTGAAGTTGCGGTGAAGCTTGCGCCTGGCTGGCCGACGGCAAAATCAATTATATAAACGGGAATAAGAATGACGATGAGAAGAATTATGCCGTAGACAAAATTTGGAGCAATCCAGCGCCAGAGAATCGGCCAAAATTTCCCTTTTACCAATTGGCGGCTGGCGGAAAGAGCTTCAGTTCCTTTTTTATTTTCCAGCACTAAGATGTAAAGACTGAAAGAAAACCAGACGGAAAAAATTATGCCAGGGATGATTAAAAGGAGCGTGCCAAAGCCGACCGCGAGGGAAACCAAAATGGAGATGATAATTCCGGAAAAAGTTTTTGAATAACTTAAATTATAAATATTTTTTAGATTAACTGGTTCTTTTTTGAGAACAGCATCCATTGCCAGAATTAAAGCAATCATAATTAAAACACTCAGCATCCACGAGGCAAGCGAAAGAAGAAAGTTTGTCGCCATGAAAACCACGGGGTTTGAAATGAAGTAGGGCAACAAAGATAAAATGACGGAAGGAATAAGGAGCCAGGCAATAATTTTCGCGAAAAGGGCGAAATTATTTTTGTAAAGTGCCCAGCTTTCGCG
The DNA here is from genome assembly GCA_041650995.1 of Patescibacteria group bacterium. Classification (NCBI taxonomy): domain Bacteria; species Patescibacteria group bacterium. The sequence continues at coordinate 431,101 of JBAZJZ010000001.1, read as the reverse complement.
TATTAGATCGGCGACTTTGATAAGCATAGTTTTTGGCGGATTTTAAGAAAAATTCGCGATTAATTATATTTTTTTTAAAAAATTTTCCCAAATATCGGTAGTTTCCTTTATTGTATCATAAACGGTTTTATCTGTCTTTAAATAAACAAATTCACTGCTGTGTTTTTCCATAAGCTTTCGAAACCACGGCGCGGCAAATCTTTCGGCGATTTTTTCCAAAAAGGGGAGTTTTTCAAAAATTGAATAATCTTTTTTATCCCGTTCAGTAATCCGCTTCACGGCTTCTTTCGGATCAACAAGAGCGATGATAATTAAATCCGGCCGGTATTCGAGCGCTAATTTGTTTCCGGGCAATTCTAAAATTTTTTCAAGTTCCAGGAATTCTTTTTGGATTGGTTGGTAAATTATGGAAGTTGTGACGCCGCGTTCCTGAAAAATTATTTTTCCTTGTTCCAGCGCTGGAAGAATTACGCGGCGGTATAAAATTTCGCGGTCAAGAGAAAAAGCTTCAGCCGTAGTCCAGGCTGAATATTGTCGGTTGTTTTCACGGACAATTTCTTCGCGGATTGCCTGGCCGACCATGGAATAAGTCGGTTCGGCGGAAATTATTACGTCGTATTCGGCAATTTCTTCCGGCTCCGGAAAAGTGTGTTTTATTTTCCAATAATCTTTTAAATCCAAAATTTTCAATTTTTTATTTTCAGCCCAAGCAGCCAGAGATTTAATAATCGCCGCCTTGCCGGAGCCATCAATGCCATCGACCAAAACGAAGGCGCCCTTTTTCATATTTTTAAAAATTATTTATTTCTTCCAAAATTTTTTCTGCTTGGGTTCGAAGTTCGTCCAACGTTCCAATATTTATAATTGTGTAATCGGCCATGGCGATTGGTCCTCCCTTTTCTATATTTTCAATTTCCGCGTAGTCGCGGGCTTTTGCAGATTCTGGAGTGGAGGAGCGATATTTTAATTTTGGATCATCGCCGTGTCGCCCGGCTCGATTTGCTAATCTCTCACATCTTAATTTTGGCGGCGCGTAAACCGCGATGACAATTAAATTTTCTTTGTATTTATCTTTTAAAATTTTATATTCAGACCAGCTATAAAGTCCGTCGCCAACAACATTGCCAATTTTTAATGCCTCATCAAATTTTGGAATATTCAAAGTGGCAAATGCTCCCGGACCGTATTGTTTTCGGAGCTCTTCGCGGATTGGCCTTTCATTTTCTTCTGTCGGTGCGAGGCCGCGTTTTTTAACTTCGTCTAAAGTGATTTGGCCAAAACGGATGTATTGGTAGCCGTGTTTGATGAGTTCGTCGGCCACCTCGCTTTTTCCCGCGCCGGGCATCCCGACTATAGCGACAAATTTATTCATTTTAAAAATTATCTCGTTAATTCAATAAATTTATATTTCAATCCGTTATATTCTTGCGGTTCGGATTCACTTGTGATTTTGAATGCAGAATAATCCGGAAAATAAGTGTCGGCTTCCGCAAGCTCATCGTCCACGATAGTCAAATAAAGTTTTTCAACATGCGGCAACATTTGCGCATAAATTGAAGCGCCGCCGATTACGAAAACTTCTTTTTGCTTGGTGGGAAATTTTTCTTCTTCCGCCTTCGCGCGCTCTAAGGCTTCTTCTGGCGAAGAAACAATAATACATCCCGGCGCAGAAAAATTTTTATTTTTGGTTATAACAATATTTACGCGTTTCGGAAGGGGACGGCCGAGCGAGACAAAAGTATTGCCGCCCATAATTATTGTGTGGCCGGAAGTGATTTTTTTAAAATGTTCCAGGTCGGGCGGAAGATTCCAGAGCAATTTATTTTTAAAACCGATCGCGCGGTTTTTGTTTGTGACAGCGATGGCTGAGATAGTCATAGATTAAATATATTTTCCTCTCCTTTCCAAGGAGGGGCTGGGGTGGTTTTGAAATCCGCACCATCCCTAACCCCTCCTCAAAGAGGAGGGGAATTTTTAGAACCCGCCGATGTTGGCGATTTCCGCTTTAATTGCCGGATGAGATTCGTAATTTTGCAATTCAAAATCTTCAAATTTAAAATCATCAATATTTTTTATTTCAGGATTCAGTTTCATTGTCGGCCACGGTTTTGGTTCACGGCTTATTTGTTCTTTGACTTGATCAAAATGATTGGAATAAATATGCACGTCGCCAAAAGTGTGAACAAATTCGCCGGGTTTTAATCCGGTAATTTGCGCGACCATCAAAAGCAGGAGAGCGTAACTTGTGATATTAAACGGGACGCCCAAAAAAACATCAGCGCTTCGTTGGTATAATCCTAAGTTCAAAACGCCGTCGCCCGTGACCTGGAATTGATACATCGTGTGGCAAAAAGGCGGGACTTCATTAGCGTTGCCTTTTGAAGCCATGGCATAAATAAAATCCGGATTCCAGGCGGAAACAACATAAGATTTTCTAAATGGTTTTTCTTTCAAACCTTGAATGCACCAGCCGAGTTGATCAATCTCGCGACCGTCCGAGGCCGGCCAGCGTCGCCACATTTTTCCGTAAACACAAATCAGGTCGCCCCATTTTTTTACAAATTCATCGTCCGCCGGCAGTTCTTTAATTTTTTTTATAAAATTTTCCTGGGTCAAATCTTCCTCGGGTTTATTTTGCAAACAATATTTATGATATCTTTTCCAAGCCCATTCATCCCAAATATGCACGTCTTTGTCCACGAGCGGTTTAACATTTGTGCTGCCGGATAAAAACCAAATTAATTCTTCAATGATTCCGCGGAAAAAAACTTTCTTTGTCGTCAGAATCGGAAAACCCTTTCTCAAATCAAAACGGATTTGCCGGCCAAAAACAGAACGGATATAAGGTGGCTCTTCGCCTTTCTTTTTATATTCCTCCAAAACCTCCGGAGTAAAAAATAATTTTTTATCCGAACCGTGATCCAAAATATCTTGGAGCAAATCTAAATATTGGTATTCGGGGTGTTTTTCCATAGAGTTAGATTATTTTTTTCTGTTAAAAATTGCCATGGATAAAAAATCATGATATTTGCTTTTATAAAAAATTTCGTCTTTCATCTCGCCCTCAACAACAAAGCCCAAAGATTTATATATTTTAACCGCATGGCGATTGTCTTTAACAACACCTAAGTTGATTTTATGAAGTTTTAATTTTTTGAATCCGTAATCAGTCAACCATTTTATGGCGATATTTCCAATTCCTTTGCCGCGATAGTCATCTTCGCCAATAGCAATAAATAGATCTGCGTTTTTATTTGACTTGCTAATATGTGATAATCCCATAAAGCCTATTGGCTTAGAATCATCACAAATAGTAAAGAATTTTTTGTTTTTATCTTTCAGATAATTAGAAAACCACTCTTTTTCTTTTTTCAGATTTGTCTTTTGCCCCATTTCATCGCCAATAAACTTGTTTACCTCGGGATTATTTAACCATTTTACACGGTAGGGGATGTCTTTTCGTAAGTGTTTTCTAATTTTTATCATACTTGCATTTCTTTACCGCCGGTCGCGACTCGACCGCCTTGCCATTGTCCGCGATATTGATTACCTTCACCCAGCACTTCGTGGAAAGTAATGTGGACAACTCGCGCGCCGAAAGAAATTTTAATATTTGATTTTCCGAGATTGCAAAGTCCAAAAGTCAGTTCGCCTTGATAGCCTGGCTGGACAATGCCGTTAAAAAGACCCAATCCAGAGCGGAAAAGAGTTGTGCGCGGAAAAATAATTCCGGAGACAGTGACCGGCAAATTTACTTTTTCCATTGTTTTTACTAAATAATATTTTCCCGGTTCAAAAACAAAATAATTTTCGCTCTCCGGTTTTCCTTCTTCATTTTTTGCCACAAGTTTAATGGTCGGCGTGTTGCGTTCTTCCACACCCAAAAATCCGTCGCCTTCCAATTCGTAAATTTCTCCGAGCCGCAAATCAAAACCGGCGCCTTCGGGATTATTTTTTTCCCGGTCGCATAAATTTTCTACTAAATTTATTTCTTTAACTAATTCGTGTAGTTTTTTTATTCCAAGAATCATATGATTTGTCATTCCCGCGAAAGCGGGAATCCAGATTACTGGATCCCCGATCAGGTCGGGGATGACATTGATAAAAATCGTATTTATACAGTAAAATCAATGTTGCAATAAACCGGCCCGTCGTATTTTCTAATTATAATCCCGCGTTTGTCGGCCAACTCCTGCGCTTCGTTTTCTTCTTCTTTTCCTTCGCCGCCAGTTTTTATCCGTTCATATTTTTCAAAATAAACGATTTCTTTTATACCGACGTTGTTAAATGCCTTCATGCAGTCGTAGCAAGGGTAAAGCGCGGTATAAACCGTCGCGCCGTTTAATCTTCTTGTATCCTGCGCGTTGATAATGCTGTTTATTTCAGCGTGCGCCCCGCGGCAGCGCTTTAATTTTCCAGTGACCGGATCGCCGTCAACTTTGGCGCAGCCGACTTCGATACAATGGTCGTCGCCAGCAGTCGGACCGTTATAGCCGACCGAGACAATTCTTTTGTTATTATCAACCAAGACGACTCCGGCGGTATGAAATTTGCAGGCGGTGCGTTGTGCCAAGATCAGCGCCATATTCATAAAAGTTTCATCCCAAGATAAACGATTTTTTCTAGGATTTTGTAAATTTCCCATATGGATTTTATATGTTAGTTAGCCCTTACATTTTAGCAAAATGAAAAAGAATAGGCAATTAAAATTTTAGGAATAAAATGGCATCTAAAAACAAACTAAAAACACCCCGGTTTAGAGGGTGTTTTTTAAATAAATTTTGATTAGACACTGAGTTTTATTCCCGGACCCATTGTAGTACAAAGCACCGCGGTTTGAATGTAAACGCCTTTGGCCGCGGCGGGTTTTGCTTTTTTCACCGCTTCAACAAAAGCAGTTAAATTTTCCAAAAGCTTTTCTTTATCGTAAGAAACTTTGCCGAGCAATTGATGGATATTTCCGCCGTCATCATTTTTGAAGTTGATTTTGCCCTTTTTTAATTCACCAATAATTTTTTTGATATTTGGGTTAACGGTTTCTGTTTTTGGATTTGGCATCAAACCTTTTGGACCCAAAATTTTCGCGATTTGCGCCAATTTAGCCATCATGGTCGGAGTGGCCACGGCGATTTCAAAATTAGCTCTTTCTGAAGATTTAATTTCTTTAATTAAATCTTCGCCACCGACAATTTCCGCTCCGGCCTCTTTTGCTTCTTTTTCCAAAGCCGGTTCAACGAAAGCCGCGATTTTTTTGGTCTTACCGATTCCGTGCGGCAAAACTAAAGTGCCGCGCACTAACTGGTCGCCCTTTTTAGGATCAATGCCGAGTTTGATGTGGACTTCCACACCGGCATCAAATTTTTCTTTAGGGCCATTTTTAATTAAGTCCAGGGCCTCAGCGAGAGAATAACTCTTTTTGGGGTCAATAGATTTTTTTGCCTCCTGGTAACGTTTTCCGCGCATAAGTTTTTGGTGGTAATAACGTCCGCCCTTGGCGGACTCCCACGAAATTATTTTTTTAATTAAACTTTTTATTATTGTCGAGGATAGCGAGAGGAAAGAGCGCTTGCGCTTTTCCCGAGCGTCGCAGACAACATGGAGCCTATGACTCCATCTTTTCTTTTGCCTCTTTAGTTTCTTTGCTAATCATTTTCCAGTGCCAAATAAATAGGGGAATGGCAACAACGAGCATGGAGATATCCCGAACGGCATTTTTTTGTTTTCTCGCATTTCGGAGATTATTTTGATCCTGCCAATTTTTGTAATCGGCAAGCCAAGTTTGAATTTGTTGTTTTTCCTCGGCAGTCATATCGCATTTTTCCGCGCAGCGTTCTGCTGTTTCTCCCATTTTTATTTCAGCTGTCATGTAATACGGAGCGGGCATTGACCAGTCATCAGCTTTATCAGCGTTTTTAAAAACCCAAGTTCTAAGTCCGAGATTCGCGAGATCAACCGTTCCCCAAACAATCATCATCAAGGAAATCAGGGCAATAAGGTAGAAATAGACAGTTCGAATTGAGCTAAATTTGAAAGCCATAGTCAAAATTTAAATTTAAATTTTTTAAACTACTTCCAATCCCATTTGTCTTGCCGTGCCTTCAATAATTCTCATCGCCGCTTCAATATCATTCGCGTTTAAGTCCGGCATTTTTTTCTCGGCGATTTCCCGAATCTGGGCTTTTGTCACTTTTCCAACTTTTTCCTGAAGCGGTTTTCCCGAACCCTTTTCAATTCCAGCAGCTTTTTTTAAAAGTTCAGCTGCCGGCGGGGTTTTTAGAATGAAGGTGTAGGTGCGATCTTCAAAAACCGTGATTTCCGCGGGAATAACATCACCAGCCATTTTAGCAGTCGCGGCGTTGAACTTCGTGCAGAATTCAGCAATATTCAAACCGTGTTGACCAAGTGCCGGGCCGATTGGCGGCGCTGGATTTGCTTTGCCAGCTTCGATTTGTAATTTTATAATTGTTTTAATTTTTTTTGCCATACTTTTTAAGTTGGATTGTTAAGAGCTAAACTAGAAGCCTTTAGCAATTTAACAATGCACTTTTATTTTATATTTTTTTAACTTGTAAGAAATCCAATTCCACCGGAGTTTCGCGGCCGAACATACTTACCAGTACTTTAACTTTTCCGCGAGCTTCGTCAATGGCGGAAATTTTTCCTTCAAAACCTTTGAACGGTCCGTCATTGATTTTAACCGGCGCGCCAACCGTAACATCAATTTTATATTGCGGTTCTTCTTCGCCCATTCTTTTTTGCAAAACTTTTATCTCAGCTTCAGAAAGGGGAGTGGGGATTGTGCCCGTGCCGATAAAGCCGGTAACGTTCGGAGTATTTCTGACTACATACCACGAATCGTCGGTGACAAGCATTTCCACCAAAACATAACCGGGAAAGATTTTTTCAATGACCGTTCGGCGCTTGCCGTTTTTTATTTTTATCTTTTTCTCGGTAGGAATCAAGACATTAAAAATCTTGTCCTGCATTGCCATGGATTCAATTCTTTGTTTTAAATTATGGGCGACGTTTTCTTCGTATCCGGAATAAGTGTGAATCGCATACCAGAGTCGACCTCTTTGAGCTATTTGTTTAGGCATATATTCCTTCGCTCCGCTCAGTCAAATTAAAAGTTAAAAATTTATGTTTTCAAATTTATTATAAATATTTTTCCAGGATCCGGGTGAAGAGAAAATCAAGAGCTCCTAAAAAAATGGCCACGCCCAAACTTATGCCAATCACAACCAGAGTATGGTTTATGGTTTCACGCTTTGTTGGCCAGACAACTTTCTTTAATTCTCTGTAAGAATCGCGAAAGTAATTTGTTAATTTGTTGCTGGGAATGGAGACTTGCATATTTTTATGTATTTTAAACGATTTTTAGCGAAATTTATGGTATTTAAAACAGCCCTGGGGGCTATTTATCTAAAGTATAGCACAGGGGAAAAATAACGCAAGTTTAAAGTCTTTAACACTTATATATCCAAATTTTTCACTGCTTTCGCGTGAGTCTGAATAAATCTTTTTCGCGGCTCAACTTCGTCGCCCATTAAAATACTAAAAGTTTCATCAGCTGCCGCGGCGTCTTGAACGTTTACTTGTTTCATAAGACGGCTGGCCGGATTCATGGTTGTTTCCCAAAGTTGTTCAGGATTCATTTCGCCCAAACCTTTGTAGCGCTGAATATTGATGCCGGAAATAGTCGCGGTTGCTTCTTCGCCTTCCGCGATCTCACCTTCTACTTTTTCTTCAGTTTCCCTTTTTAATTTTTTAGTATCAGGTTTTTTATTCTTCTGTAATTCGGCGACAACTTTATCTTTTTCTTCATCACTGAAAACATAGTGGGCTTCTTTACCGGATTGAACTTTATAAAGCGGCGGTTGGGCAATGAAAATATGTCCTTTGGTAATTAAGTCCGGAAAATATCGGAAGAAAAGAGTCAAAAGTAGTGTGCGGATGTGGGCACCGTCAACGTCGGCATCAGTCATAATAATAATTTTTCCATATCTTAAGCCTGTGATATCAAATTGTTCGCCGATGTTTGTGCCCATGGCAATGATCAATGATTTTATCTCATTGTTCGCGAGCATTTTATCCAAGCGCGCCCGTTCCACGTTTAAAATTTTTCCGCGCAGAGGCAAAATCGCCTGGAAATCTCGGTCGCGGCCTTGTTTTGCCGAACCGCCGGCGGAATCGCCCTCAACGATGTAGAGTTCAGTTTTTTCCGACTCGCGGCTTGAACAGTCGGAAAGTTTTCCAGGAAGAGTTAATCCTTCCAAAACACCTTTTCTTAAAATTGTTTCGCGCGCGACACGAGCCGCGTTTCTCGCGCGGGATGCCAAAATACTTTTTTCAATAATTCCTTCGGCGTCGCGCGGATGTTCTTCCAAAAATGTTGTAAGAGCTTCGGAGAAAATTGTATCAACCGCCGGCCGTACTTCGGGGTTGCCGAGTTTTGCTTTAGTCTGGCCTTCAAATTGCGGATCTTTAACTTTAACGGAGACGACGGCAGTCAAACCTTCGCGCACATCTTCGCCAGTCAGGTTTTCATCTTTTTCTTTCAAATATCCCTTTGTTCTTGCGTAGTTATTTAAAACACGAGTTAGAGCCGTGCGAAAACCAACCATGTGCGATCCGCCTTCCGGATTAAAAATATTATTGCAAAACGCGTAAACAGTTTCTTTAAAATCAGCAGTGTATTGAACGGCCACTTCCACGCCAACGCCCGCGGATTCTTTTTGAACATAAAAAACATTTTCCTGTTTTAATTCTTTATGATGGTTTAAAAAACCAACGTAAGAAGCGACGCCGTCTTCAAAATAAAAAGCATAAGTCGGTTGGTCTTTCTTTTTTCCTTTCTCCGCCGTTCGTTCATCAAAAATTAAAATTTTTACGCCCTTGGTGAGATAGGCCTGCTGGCGAAGATGGGTGAGGATAGTTTGTAAATCAAAATCGGTTGTGGTAAAAATTTCCGGATCAGGTTCAAAAATAATTGTCGTGCCAGTGCCACGGGCGTTTCCAACCGGTTTTACTTTTCCCTGAGGTTTTCCTTTGGCATATTCTTGCGCCCAAAGTTTTCCGTCGCGCCTCACTTCGGCGCGCATGTATTTTGAAAGTGCATTTACAACTGAAACGCCGACGCCGTGCAAACCACCGGAAACTTTATATCCGCCCTCGCCGAATTTTCCGCCGGCGTGGAGGATTGTTAAAACCGTTTCCAAGGCTGATTTTTTTGTTTGTTTATGAATTTCAACCGGAATGCCGCGGCCGTTATCTGAAACTGAGGCGCGATTTCCTGGCAAAAGACGGACTTGAATTTCCGTGCAGTGTCCGGCCATGGCTTCATCAATTGAGTTATCAACAACTTCCCAAACTAAATGATGCAAACCTTCCGGGCCGGTGGAACCAATGTACATACCCGGCCGGCGACGGACTGCTTCCAATCCTTCCAAAACGGTAATTTGTTTCGCGCCGTATTCTTCTTTTTTGGTTTTAACTTTTGGAGACATAATAAAAATAAACTCAAAACTCAAAGCTCAAATCTATTGAATTTTGAGCTTGGAAATTGGGTATAATTTGCTAAGTTTTATTATCTTAATTATACCATAATGTTTTTGAGAAAACAAGCTTCGCCAGAAGTTTGTTTTTTGTCATCCCCGACCCGATCGGGGATCCAGTTCCTATTTCTGGATTCCCCGGTCAAGCCGGGGAATGACATCAAAAGAGGGATTGACAAAAAGGTAATAATGGAATATTATGAAACGTTGGAAGTTTCTACCTTTCTTTTGGCAGTGCTCTGGTTTCTCCCCTTAAGGTAAGGGGAGATTAAGAGGGGTTATGAGTTGTAGATTTAAAAACAAAGATTCATAACGCCCCCAGCCCCTCTTATCTTAAGAGGGGAGCACAATCAAAACAAGGCTGGGAAAGGGTTCCAGCCGCTTTTGGTAAGTCCTGCCTCTCCTTAAGTCCTGCCTCTCCTAAAGAGATGAACCAGGATAAGCCAAGGAGGAAGCGATGGGAAAGAAGAAACTCGGAACGGATCAGTTTGCGGAACTCGGTGCGGCAGTGCTGCGCTCTCTGCCGCGGGACATGGAGCCGGAGTTGGCCCAATTTTGGATTCTGCATCAGGATTTGTTGGCCACGACGCTCGATGGCGCACTCATCGCGAGGCAGCCCGCGAAGCCCACGGAGCTGGAACTCCCCACCGAAATGACGGTCGGCGGCCGCACCTACGAGATCCTCTCCTTTCTCCGGGAGGGCGAGGAGCGCGTCCACGGCCACACCATGGTCGCCCGCGCCGAGAAGCTCGGCGCCTACCTCGGCAAGGAGGACTGCGAGTTCATCCTCGCCCACCAGGACGAGATTCCCGCCGCACTCCGCGGCAAGATCGTCTTCGTTTTCCCGGACATGCGGTACCCCGTCGGCCGCGAGTGCGTGGCGTACCTCCGCTGGCGCGGCGACCGCTGGTACCAGTACTGGGGCTGGCTCGACGTCGGCTGGGACGACGGCGCTCGGGTGCTCCGTCGCAAAGCCGCGTAGCCCACAACCTCAATGTCGTCCTCGGGTTTAACCCGGGGATCCAGTAATCTGGATTCCCGCTTTCGCGGGAATGACAGACAGAAGGTTCCTTGGCCCCGTTTCAAATCTAATGCTCACAAAGCAAAGGAAATGAAGCGGGGCCGTTTTTTTATTTTTTAATAAATCGGACTGACAGCCTTTAGGCTGTTACAATGTTGTTTGAAATAACACCCTAAAGGGTGTCACTCCGGGTGTCACGCCGAATTTTTTTTGCCAGAGTGCCTTTGTTTTAATTTAATTTTTTTGATATAATATAAAAATAGATTAGCGAGCTTTAGCTCGCGTCGAAGTAAGAAAAATAAGCGCAGGCTAAAGCCTGCTATTCCAATTATGGCAGTAGGAATTGAAGGAAGAATGGTGGCGGCGCTGGATCGCCGGAGAGTTTGGGGTCAAACCGACGACGAAAATTTTAATCGGGAGATTGCTCGGTCTTGGAGAGACTCTGCGTTTGTCCCGGAAGATTTTGTTGATCGGCCGTATAAGCGAGAAGAGGTAGCCGCGGATTTGCAAAAAGTTTCTGAAATTAAAAAATCGCCGAGGTATATTCATGAACGAGGAAGCGAGGCGGTCGCTTTGGAGTATGTTTTGATGGAAGGGATAAAAGTTCACGGCTGGTTTGGTGACAATGTTTTTTCAATCCAAAAAACTTCAGAATATGACGATGTAATGAATGGCGCGGATTTTGTCGTAACTTTTCATGATGAAGACACAGACAGATTTATAAATCTCGCGATTGATGCCACGACTTCTTCGGATGAAATGGTTTTACGCCGCAAGGCGGATAAAAATTTTGAAAAATTGGCCGGAAGAAAAATGGCTTCGATTAAATATTTTGAAGATCCGGACGGAATAGCGGGCGAAGTTCAAATGCCGCGTGTTGTTTTGGCGCTTAGTCCTGAAAAAACAGTTGCTCTGCAAAAATTAATGGTGGAAAAGCCGAATTTAACAGAGGACGCGGGAGAAAAATATAAATTTCTTGCTTCAGCTGAAAAGCAATTGCTTAAATTTATAAATTATATTCTGATTCGCAGCGGATTTCTCGGCGAAGGAAGAGACCTTAAAAACTATGGAGAAGTTTTGGAATTTATGGCGCGCCACAACGAAGATCTAGATGAAAAGACGATAAAAATAGTTTCAGATCACGCGGATGTTTTGCAATTTATTACCTTGGCCGCGCCGAAGCCTTTGCATTAAACTTAACTATATAAAAATATGGCTTACGAAGATCAGCCGACAGACTTCACTGAAGGTCAATTAAAATTCGCCACGTGGTATGTTTCCCATAAAATTTTATTGAAGAAAATTTTTATTGGTTTTTTAATATTTATTTGCGTGATTTTTTGGGGGTTTGGTCTTTATGGCTTGATTAATTATTATTTTATTGAAGGACCAAGTTTTAATTTGGCAATGAGAGAGTTGAGCCGCGGGATTGATTATTCGGCCGTAAATAGCGCGCTCCAGCCAAAAAGTCTTGAACTTGGCACGACAACAATTTTTTCTTCCGGAAAAGGAAGATATGATTTTGTCGGAAAAGTTTTTAATCCTTCTCTTAATTGGCGAGCGGAATTTACTTACAGTTTTTTAGTTGACGGGGTATCGCGTTTGGAGAAGAGCGGATTTATTTTGCCTGGCGAGGAAAAATATATTTTTGATCTTGGAGTTTCGGCGGCGGCCAAACCTCGCTCCGCGACTTTGGAAATAAAAAATTTAAAATGGCAAAAAATTGACGCTCATGAAATTCCCGATTACGCGACCTGGCAGGAAGACCGCCTCAATTTTCCCGTCTCTGATGTAAAATTTACGCCAGCCGCGGTCGGGGAAAATATTCCTATCAGCCGCGCCTCTTTTACGGTTAGAAATGCCTCGGCTTTCAGTTTTTGGGATGTTGGTTTTGAAATTTTTCTTTATCGAGGAAGTTCCATCGCCAGTGTGAATTATGTAACTCTTGAAGAGTTTCGTTCTGGACAAAACCGCTTAGTTGAAGTAAGTTGGTTTGAGACTTTGCCGTCTATTACGCAAGTGAAAGTCGTACCAGAAGTGAATATCTTTGATTCAAAGGTATACATGCCGGTGGATTGATAGTTTTTAAGTGATTTTTTACTGTCTTTGTTATTTAAAATCCAAAACCCAAAGCTCAAATGTCAAATCAAATCCAAATGACTAAATTTTTGGATTTTGGGCTTGATTTGGTATTTGGATTTTGACATTTGGATTTTTTATTTTATGCTTTCCCGGTATTTTTCATTTTTAAGACGTTTTGACTGGGTGCTCGTAACTTCAGTATTTTTGCTTTTGGTTTTAAGCTTGGTCGCGCTTTATGGCATTTCTTTAAGCAAAGCTAATCCGGATTTTTTGAATTTTAAAAAACAAGCAATTTTTATTTTGATTGGATTGGTTGGTTTTTTTGCCGCGAGCATGATTGATTATAAGTGGTTGAAATTTTATAGTTTTCCCATTTATGGTCTGGCCGCGGCGCTCTTGGTTGCGGTTTTAATTTTCGGCCAGGTCATCCGAGGAACTCAAGGTTGGTTTGGCTTTGGATGGTTTAATTTTCAGCCGGTGGAATTGGCAAAGCTCGCCTTGATTATTTTTTTGGCGAAATATTTTTCCCGCGGGGCGCATGAAATTTTTAATTTCAAGCATATCACAGTGAGCGGTATTTTTTCGGGCGTTCTGATTGGCTTAGTTTTGCTTCAGCCGGATTTTGGTTCAGCTTTGGTTCTTTTTTTTCTGTGGCTTGGCATGCTATTTTTAATAGGAATCAAACGATCGCATCTCGCGCTCCTTTTACTTTTAATCGCGACTCTCCTTGCCGGTTCATGGTTTTTTATTTTTGAAGATTATCAAAAAGAAAGAATTTTAAGTTTTTTGGACGCTTCGCGCGATCCACTCGGCCGCGGCTATAACATTGCTCAGGCGCAAATCGCCGTCGGGTCGGGACAAATGCTCGGACGGGGAATTAGTTTTGGGCCGCAAAGTCAATTGCGCTTTGTTCCGGAAAGTCAAACAGATTTTATTTTTGCCGTTTTGGCCGAAGAGTTGGGTTTTTTGGGCTCGGCTTTGATCCTTGCTCTATTTGGAATTATTTTTTGGCGGATTGTCCGAATCGCGAGGCGCGCGCGTGATGATTTCAGTTTATTTTTCGCGGCAGGCACGGCAATTATTTTTTTGATTCAGATTTTTATTAATATTGGGATGACAATTGGTGTGGCGCCAGTAACAGGTATTTCCCTCCCCTTTATAAGTTACGGCGGAAGCGCTTTGGTCACAAATTTGGCAATGGTAGGGATTTTAGAGAGTATTGCGGTGAGAAACGGTTAATTCTTGACTAATTTCGGGTTTATTGTTAGAATCTAATCATTATTAATTAATCTCTAAACAGAGAATTCTTATGACCTTAAGTCTAAATGTCAAAAAGCGAGAGGTGACTGGAAGGGGAGTAAAGAATCTCCGTAAACAAAATTTTATTCCGGCCGTTATTTACGGTAAAGACGTGCCGTCCTTAAATTTGGTTGTGGAGTATCTTCCTTTCAACAAACTTTACAAAGAAGCCGGAGAAAGCACTTTAATTGATTTAAAAATTGATGAAGCCGCGCCGGTTAAAGTTCTGGTTCAGGAAGTACAAATGGATCCTCGCACAGGTAAATTTTCTCACGTTGATTTTCGCCAGATTAAGATGACGGAAAAACTTAAAGTTGACGCGCTCTTGAAATTTATTGGCGAAGCGCCGGCAGTTAAAGAACTCGGCGGTACTTTTGTCCATAGTATGGAAAAAATAGAAATTGAATGTTTGCCGCAAGATTTGGTGCACGAAATTGAAGTTGATATTTCCGGCCTTAAAACTTTTGAAGACAGCATTCAGATTAAAGATTTAAAGGTGTCGGAGGGAGTGAAAATTTTAGATGATATGAACGCGACCATTGCCACAGTTGAAGCACCTTTGACTGAAGAAGAATTAAAAGCTGAACTTGAAACTCCAGTCGCGGAAAAAGTTGACGAAGTGGAAGTTGTGGAAAAAGAAAAGAAAGAGGGCGAAGAAGAAGCTGCCGCGCCCGAAGCTGCGGGCGAGAAAAAAGAAGAGAAAAAATAGGAATTATACTCGAAGCTATGAAGTTAATAAAGGAATTATTCTCAAAAATAATTGTTTTTGTGAAGAAACAACCGCGTATTTGGCTGGTTGTTTCTTTGCTTTTAATTTCAGTTTTTGTGGTGGTCGGCGGCGGCTATTTGCTTTTGTCCAGGACTTCTTTTTTGGATTTTTTTTCTCGGGCGAGGGCGGAGCAAAGCAATGAAGAAAATAAAGAAGTATCTCTTCCTGGGTTTCGTCGATTGGTTGATGGAGTGGAAGTGGACGAAGAAATAAAAATTAATCCCGCGCTTTTTGCCGTGCAAATTGAAAACATGATTGACGCCCGGCCGCTTTCGGGAGTCTCGGGCGCTAATTTGGTTTACGAAACTTTAGCCGAAGCGGGGATTACAAGATTGCTCGCAATTTACACAGCAGATAGCGATGTCCCGGAAATCGGTCCAGTTCGAAGCGCGCGGCCATATTTTCTTGATTGGGCGGAGGAGTTTGGCACGCTTTATGTCCATTCCGGCGGCAGTCCTGAAGCGCTGAGGTTAATTCCGCAATATGACATTTTGGATTTGAATGAATTCGCTTACGGCAGATTCTTTTGGCGATCAAAATCAAGATATGCGCCGCACAATCTTTACACTTCAACAGAATTATTAAATGAAGCTTTTACGGCGAAAAATGGTGAAGTGAAAAATTTTACGCCATGGCAGTTTAAGAATGAAATACCCGAAGAGTCGCGACCCGATGAAGAAAAAAGAGTTAAAATTTATTTTTCCACGAAAACTTACGAAGCCGGTTGGCAGTATGATCGCGAGACAAATGACTATTTGAGATATCAAGCGGGAGCAATCCAGCAAGACAGAAATGGCGAGGAAGTTCGGGCAAAAAATATTATTGTGCAGTTTACTAAAATGGTGGTTTTAGATGATGTTGGTCGAAAAAAAATTGATACGATTGGTAGTGGCGAGGCAATTATTTTTCAGGATGGAATTCGGATTGATGGAACTTGGAGAAAAGATGCGCGTGGTGAGCGGACGAGATTTTATGACGCAACAGGCGCGGAAATAAAATTCAACCCGGGAGTGACCTGGGTTGAAGTGGTGCCGATAAATACTGAAGTGGAGTTTTAATTTTTAAGTGCCGTAATTACCAGTTACTAATTACCATTTGCAGATTTCAGTAATTGGTAAATAGTAATTAAGTAATTGATTGTTTTTTGGGATTTATTTTAAATATAACAACCCGATCTCGGCCGGCGAGGTCTTTTTTTATTTCAATTTTCGCGGCAGGGAAGCGGCAGTTGACCAATTTCGCAATGGTTTTTTTTTGAGATGGATCAATTTCGAAGATTGAAGTAATTGGTAATTGGTAATCGGTAATTAGTAATTCGATTTGCTGTAAAAGTTCGCGGTAATAATTCAAACCATCTTCACCGCCGTCCAGAGCTTGCCGTGGCTCATATTTTTTTATTTCTGGCAGAGTTTTTTTCCATTGACGAGTTTTGAGATAGGGGAGATTGGCGACAACGATTAAAGATTTTAAGTTTTTTATTTTTGATTTTAAATTTTTTAAAAAAGGTTCAAGAAGATTTCCGCGAAGCAAAGTAATGGTGACTTTATGATGAAGAATATTTTTTTGCGCAATTTTGGCCGCGGACGGCGAAATTTCCGTGGCAAAAATTTTCGTTTTGGGTAGATGATAAGCGAGTGAGATGGCAATAACGCCGCTGCCGGTTCCCACGTCAACGACTGCAGTTGGATTTTTATCGATTACAGTTTCAACTAGTGTTTCCGTTTCCGGGCGGGGGATTAAAACATTTTTATCAACAAAAAAATTCAGGCCGTAGAAAAATTTGTGGTCAATGATGTAGGCGATAGGCTCATGTTTAGAACGCCGGGCGATCAGTTTTTTAAATTTTAAAAATTGCGCCGCGGTTAATTTTTTTTCAGAATGTGCGTACAAAAATTCTTTTTGTTTTTTTATAACAAAAGATAGGAGGACTTCGGCGTCCAGAGCAGGGGAGGATAGTTTATTTTTTTGTAAAATTTTTGTCGCCAAAATGAGAGATTGTTTTATTGTCATGCGATTATTGTAGCATAAAAAAAGGAGCCCGTGGACTGCTTGAAGGAGGGGAGATCTCTCCAAAACAATCCACGGGCTGGGGCCCGGTAGCGAGGAGGGGGGGGCGGGGAACTCGTGTTCCCCGTTTTCCGCTACGCGGGCTTCGCGCCGCTTCCGGGAGGGGGGGCGCGAACTTGAAACGGAGAGTGGGCGAGCGAAGCTCGCAGCTCTCACGTTGATGGTGGGACGGGATACTACTGCTGGCGCCGACGGTCTCTCTTCCGGGCGTCGCTTCGCCGCCTGGCCGCTTCTTCGTCGTCCGGGAAGAACATGTCGTCATTCCCTTCGCCACCGGGCTGATGCGGTCGCCTCGACGAAATTTCGATGGGGCCACGATCCGCCCAAAGCGGTTGGCCATTGTCGTCGACGAGGCGTATTCCGTCGACCCAAATCGGATTCAACATTCCCTATCCTCCTCAACCTTCCCTATTTTAACTCGTCCCGTCCGTCGGGCCGAGATTTAGGGCCACCTTCCTTCACGTTTTCGGCGCGCGCCAAAAACGAAAGGCCACCCTGTTTGATGTTTTTAGAATATTATAAAAAGATTAATTTGTCAAGTTCTATACAAAAAACCGGCCTTGCGGCCGGTTTTTTTATTATATTTATTATTTTTTACACTTCCTTTTTCAACACTTCAATAATTTGATCCAGTTCGCCATCCATAACATTATTAATATTGTGCCAGCTTTCTTTAACGCGATGATCGGAAACGCGGTCCTGGGGAAAATTATATGTTCTGATTTTTTCCGCCCGCATGGCCGAACCGATTTGCGAACGTCGCGCCGCGACTTCCGCCGCTTGCCGTTTTTCCTGCTCCATTACAAAAAGCCGGGAACGCAAAACCTGCATGGCTTTTTCTTTATTTTGCGCCTGTGAGCGTTCGTCTTGGCAGGCGACAACAAGACCGGTCGGAATATGAGTAATACGCACGGCCGAATAAGTTGTCTGCACGCTTTGACCGCCGTGGCCGCCGGATAAAAACGTATCAATTCTTAAATCTTTTGGTTCAATTTTTATATCAATTTCTTCGGCTTCTGGAAGAACGGCGACAGAGGCGGTTGAAGTATGGACTCGTCCGCTTTTTTCCGTTTCCGGAACGCGCTGAACGCGGTGCACGCCGCTTTCAAATTTTAAATTTCCCCAAGCGCCTTTTCCCTCAACTGAAAAAATAATTTCTTTGAATCCGCCGAGGTCTGTCCGGTTTGCGGAAATCAATTTTGTCTGCCAGCCTTTGCGCTCGGCGAAGCGCGAATACATTCTGAATAATTGCGCGGCAAAAAGAGCGGCTTCATCGCCGCCGGCGCCGGCCCGAATTTCCACGATAATATTTCTTTTGTCCAGCGGATCTTTCGGCGTTAATTCTTCTTTAATTTCCGTTTCAAGCGTTGATTTTTCCCGCCGAATTTTTTCTAATTCTTCTTTAGCGATGGCCGCCATCTCGTCGACGTCCTGTTTGGCGATAACCTCTGTTTCCAATTCGGCCTTTTTCAATTTATGAAATTTATTTATTTTTTCCATAACTTCTTTTAAGTCACTGTATTCTCGGGAAACGGTTTTTAATTTTTCCGGATTGGAAACCACCTCGGGGCGGGCAAGTTCGGCCTCGAGTTCCTTAAATCTTTCTTCGGTTTTAGTGATTTCAGGAATCATAAATTAAATTATTAGTTTATTCTAACATAAAAACATGATAACAAAAACGTTACCATGTTTTTTATGATTGGAATAGCTACTTGGTTTTTTTCGCTCTCGGCTTCTTTTCTTTTTTCGTCGCGGAAATAGCCGCCTTTTTTTCCATTTTTTCTTTGAATTTTTCTACGCGTCTCGCTGAGTCAACAAGTTTCTGTTTGCCGGTGTAGAACGGATGGCAGGCAGAACACAACTCAACTTTAATTTCTTTCACGGTTGAGCCAACAGTAAAAGCATTGCCGCAGGCGCAGGTTACTTTTGCTTTTGGATAATATTCAGGGTGGATGTCTTTTTTCATAATTATTGATTATTGTTTTTGATTAATATCTTTCTCTTTTTGATTATGCAGGAATTTAGACCTTTGTGTCAAGGCGAAAATGGATAAAAGCGCGATGTAGGTCGCCGTGAATTCCGATGGCATTTTGTATTTTCCGCCGGAGACAATCGCGGTAATGATAAAGAAAAAAATTAAAATTGTCCAGAGAATAACAAATAATTCGCCTTTGCGTTTTGAAAAATGAGAATCTTGCCAGCGGTCAAATTCTTTGGTTCCGGCGTAAAGGCCGAGAATAGAAATGTAAATAATTGAGATCGCCGCGGCGTATCCGCTGTATTTATCGTTCGTGAAAAAATCAAACATGAAAAATCCCATGGCTGCGAAAGTCCAGAGATTGGAAAGTTGCCTCCAGATTTTGTCGTTTGATTTTTCCGTTTGTAGCGGGTTCATATTTTTGATGAACAATTGTGTATTTAATTTAGCAAAAATACGTTAAAAAAGCAAGGGTTAATTAGGGGGTTGCCCCGTAGTAGAATTTCGGAATGGTAAAATTGGTTTAAGCAAGCAAGGGAACAGTGTTTCTAATTAAAATATTTCTAAAATTAAAATATTTTTTTCCGCCTTCGGGCGGAGATCCGAAATTTCACTACGGGGTTGACAAAAATAATTTTCTGTGATATTTTTATAAGTTCCAAGATGGACTTGGACCTTGGCTGAGGAACAGCCAGAGGATGGAGGAGAAGATGAGCCAGAACGAGATCTGCGTCGGCTGCTTCGCGGCCGAGAGGCGCGTCATGGCCCACTACGCCCGGGTGCTGTTCCAGAACAGCATCTACGGCAATGAGTGCGTGGAGCCCTTCGTACGAGTGGTCAAGGTGGCTCGGTACGTTCAGTGTCAGGCCAGCCAGATCGTCATCGGCGGGGGCGTGATGCTGCACACCTGTGGTGGTACGCCGGAACGCTGTAGGAACTGCGGCAGTCCGCTTATCCTGGGTGTCTGCCCGAACTTCTTCTGTGATGTCCCTCTCTCGGACGATGAGTGGGACAGACTCTGTCCGCGGCCGGGCCGTCCGATGGATCAGGTTCAGCCGACCGATCACCTGGTTCGCAAGATCAAGGTTCTGCGGACGCACGACGGCGGCGAGTCGCTCTGGCCGCTCAAGATCTACGTGACGGCCCAGGGCGACTTCTACTACACCTCACCCATGCTGCCGACCGCACTCAAGCGCGAGGAGATTCTCCTTCTCCCGTCGCGTCGCAAGGAGGAGGTCCGACCGACGGATCTGATGCTCGGTGAGGTGGACGCGACACGTTCACGTCGTCCGGGCGAGGATCCGCTCAGCGTGGGCGTCTCCTGGTATCTGGCCTACGAACGGCCGGAGACCGGTGAGCGCTTCAGGGTCTACGGTCACGACGGGCCCTGACCTTCAGCCCTGCCGAGGTCAAGTGTTTCGACGCTTGGCTCGGCAGGGCGTTTTTTTATTAAACCCTTGCGCGATTTTTAGTTTTGTGCGAGAATGGATTATAGATTATGGGTTATGGATTTTTGTTTTAAATCTACAATCTACAATCTAAAATCTTAAATTTAAATAATCCCACATGTTTTGCTCTTAAAAACTTGTTCCTGATCCCGCCCTGGCGGGACCCGCAAGTTTTGGCAAAACAGAGGCGAAAAGGAAAACTTATGTCAGAGATCCCAACAATGTTGGAAATGCTCCAGGCCGGTGTTCATTTTGGGCACAAGGCTTCTAAATGGCATCCGAAAATGAAGCCGTATATTTTCGGAGAGCGGAGCGATATCCACATCATCAACTTAGAAGAAACGGCAAAAAAATTAAAAGAGGCGCTAGATTTTATTAAAAAAACAACAGCCGCGGGCGGAGTTGTTCTTTTTGTTGGATCAAAAGAGCAGGCCAAAGAAATTGTGAAACGCTACGCGAAAGATGCCGGCATGCCTTATGTCACGACACGTTGGCTCGGAGGAACTTTCACGAATTTCAAAACCATCAAAACCGTAACGGACCGCTTCACTGATTTGAAAAATAAGACAGCGACCGGCGGACTCGCGAAATACACCAAAAAAGAGCAGCTGAATTTTCAAAAAGAAATCGTGAAGTTGGAAGAATTGGTTGGCGGCATTGAAACTTTAAAAAAATTGCCTGAAGCGATTTTTGTCGTTGATGTCAAAGCGGAAAAAACCGCGGTGGCTGAAGCGAGAAAAAGAAAGGTTCCGGTTGTCGCGTTATGTGACACAAATATCAATCCGGATGACGTTGATTATCCGGTTCCCTCAAACGACGACGCGGTAAAAGCAATTGAAATGATGGTTGGGCTCGTGGCCGCGGCCGTGAAAGAAGGGAAGGCGGAGTTTGAAGCAAAAAGAGGTGCGGCTCCGGAAAAACCGGCAGCCCCGGTCGTTGTGGAAGAGGAAGAAGCAAAAGCAGAAGAGGTGAAGGAAGAAAAAAATAATTTATCGGAGTAATTGGTAATTGGTAATTAGTAATTGGTAATTTTTGATACGCTTGTACGCGTTACCCGTTACGCGTTACCCGTTACTTTCAAAAATATGGCAATCGATTCAAAACTCGTAGTTCAACTCCGTGAACGGACTGGCGCAGGGATTGTTGAGTGTAAAAATGCCCTGGATGAAGCAGACGGAGACATTGAAAAGGCAATTGAAATTTTAAGAAAAAAAGGTGAAATAAAAGCCGCGAAAAAATCAGCTGAGCGCGAAACTAAAGAAGGTTT
This sequence comes from Patescibacteria group bacterium, assembly GCA_041650995.1. Taxonomy (NCBI): domain Bacteria; species Patescibacteria group bacterium. The sequence continues at coordinate 409,616 of JBAZJZ010000001.1, read as the reverse complement.
GATTCACGCCTATGTCCATGCGAACGGCAAAGTCGGAGCAATGGTTGAAATAAGTTGCGAAACCGATTTTGTGGCGCGCACAGAAGAATTTCAGGCATTGGTTCATGATATCGCGATGCAAGTCGCGGCGACAAATCCTTTATACGTAAAACCGGAAGATGTGCCGGAAGAAGTTGTTGCTAAGGAAAAACAAATGTATCTTGAAGAGCTTCAGGGGCAGGAAAAACCGCCGGCAGTGGTGGAAAAAATTCTTGAAGGGAAATTAGAAAAATATTTTGAAGATGTTTGTCTTATAAGGCAGCCGTTTGTGAAAGATGAAGACGTGACGATTGAGGAATTGATAAATCAAAAAATAGCCAAAATCGGAGAGAAGATTGAGGTGAAGAGATTTGTAAGATTCCAAATATAAGTCGCCATGAAAATTGTTGAAGTTCAATTTACGCCCTGGGGGAGAGTTTACGATTTTGACGCCGGGGAATTAAATTTTCCGGTAGGGGATTTTGTGGTAGTTAAAACTGACCTTGGAGTGGAAATGGGAAAAATAGTCGGTGTAAAAGAAATTGACGCGAAAGAAATTGAAACGGCAAAACTTGAGATCAAACCGATTTTCAGAAAAGCCAGCACGGCTGATTTGGCAAAATTAAAAGAGAAAGAAGAACAAAAAACAGAAGCGCTCGCGGCTTGCAAACAGCTGATAAAAAAATATAATTTGCCGATAAAATTAATCGACGCCCATTTTTCTTTTGATGGTGGGCGTCTTACTTTTGCTTTTGTGGCCGATGGACGAGTTGATTTTCGCGATTTGGTAAAAGACTTAACCAAAACTTTTCAAAAATCAATTCGCCTTCAGCAATTGGGCATTCGCGATGAAGCAAAAATTTCCGGTGATGTCGGGGCTTGTGGCCGTCATCTTTGCTGCCAAAAATTTAAAAAAGATTTAGGAAATATTTCTTCCGATCTTGCCGATCTCCAGCAAATCGCTCATCGCGGATCGGATCGCTTAACCGGCGTTTGCGGCCGGCTGATGTGCTGCCTGGCATATGAGCAAAAAAATTATGAGGAGGCGGCAAAAAAACTTCCACCCATCGGTACGAATGTCCGGACCGACCACGGTCGGGGAAAAGTAATCGGTTGGCATACCCTAAAACAGTCAGTTGATGTAAAATTAGAAGAGGGGACGATTATTGAAGTTCCTATTAAAAAATAAATTTTTAAAATTAATAAATTTAGGAGGTAATATGCCAAAAATCAAAGTCGTGATTAATGGTTTTGGCCGAATTGGCAGACAATTTTTTGCCATCGCCCAAGACCATCCGGATATTGATATTGTCGCAGTTAACGACTTAACGGACCCGGCGACCCTGGCTCATCTTTATAAATACGATTCAGTTTATGGCGTGCATCCGGGCAAAGTCGCGGCCGGAAAAGATTTTATAGAAGTTGACGGAGAAAAAATAAAAATTTTTGCGGAAAAGGATCCGGCGGCACTGCCGTGGAAAAAACTAGGCGTTGATATTGTGGTTGAGTCAACGGGTGTTTTTACGGATTACGTTGGTGCTTCTGCGCACATAAAAGCCGGCGCGAAGAAAGTAATAATTTCTGCGCCGTGCAAAGGCGAGGGAATTCCGACTTATGTGATTGGCTGTAACGAAAAAGGATACGATCCCAAAAAAGATATTGTAATTTCCATGGCATCCTGCACGACAAACGCCATGGCGCCGGTTGCTAAAGTTTTGAACGATAAATTTAAAATTTTAAAAGGCACGATGACGACCTGCCATAGTTACACCAATGATCAGCGCCTTTTGGATTTACCACATAAAGATTTGCGCCGAGCCCGTGCCGCCGCGCTTTCCATGATTCCGACAACAACCGGTGCGACCAAAGCCGTAGAAAAAGTTATTCCCGATTTGAAAGGAAAATTGAGCGGTCTGTCTATCCGTGTTCCAACGCCGTCTGTGTCGCTTCTGGATTTTGTTTTGATGGTTGGGAAAAATACAACGATTGAAGCAGTGAATAAAGCCTTATCCGATGCGGCGAAAAAAGAATTAAAGGGAATTTTGGATGTCTCAAACGAACCGCTTGTTTCAGTTGATTATAGAAAATCGTCATATTCCTCAATTGTTGACGCCGAACTGACGGCGGTAGTCGGTGAAAATTTGGTGAAAGTGATTGCCTGGTATGATAATGAATGGGGATACAGCACGCGACTGGTGGAATTTACGGAAATGGTCGGAAAAAAATTAAAATAAATTTAGGTAAAACAGAAGTCGGTCTAAAAGGCCGGCTTTTTGTTTTTGTGCTATAATAAAATAAATTTGATGTTTCTGAATATGTTTTATCGCGCAATGAAAGTTATTTTTTGGTCGGTTTTCTTTTCGGCTTTTGTTTTGGCCGGGGTTTATTGGTATTTTGAAAATTTTTATTTAGTTACTACTTTCCTCTTGGGAGCCTTTTCTTTATTTATTTTATTTTTAATTTCAAAATCAAGTCGGGTCAAAAAATATTATTCCGAGGCCTTCGGGGAAACTTTGTTGGGCATCGGCGGGTTAATTTTTTTTACGACATCCCTCGGCACTGTATATTTTTATAAATACATAAAATTTTTTGAATATGATTTTCTTGTCCACATGATTATTCCGGCTGCTTTTGTGGTGATGGCGGCGATGTTTTATGAAATTTTAAAAATAAAAAATGGTGTGTCGGATAAAGTGAAGGTTATTTTGATTAGCAGTATTTTGATTTTGGCTTTATCGTTTTTTTGGGAAATTTTTCAGGAGCAAGGGGATATTTGGTGGGGGACAGAGATGTTTTTTGATTCCAACCAGCCGATCGCGATTGATGTTGCAAATGATTTAGTGGCTGATGTCTTCGGAGTTTTTGCTGGTTGTGTTTTAATTTTTAAAAATTGGGAAAAATGGAATAAAAAATGGTTGAAAACGACTGACGACAAACGACTGACGACAAACGATTTGTGAGAGATGTTTTCGCGTGGAAAGATTGGGACGTTGTGAGCCCATTTTTATTTTCGAGCGATTTTATGCTATAATTTCAAAATATGACCCACGGCGAGTTACAACAATTTATTGCCTTTTTAATGAAGCGCGGTTATAAAGTTTGGGCGCCGGAAAAACGGCCGGGAGAAGTTGTTTACGCTGAAGTTGACGACGCGAAGAAAGTGAAACTTATTTCTGAACCGCCCCTACACTCATTCAAAAGATTTTTAGTTCCGCCTGAGGAAACTCTTTTTGAATATAAAAAGGAAAAAATGGCTGAAGTTAAAAAAGCGGAAAAGCAGGTAATATTTGGCATTAATCCAATAGATTTGAAAGCGGTTGTACTGTTGAATCAAGTTTTTGAACGCGATCCATGGTATCAGGAGAGAATGCGGCAGACGTTTATCATTGGCCAAAGTTTGATTCCGGAAAATGTGGAGCAAAATCTTTTTCAGGTTAAATATGAAGAAAATATTTTGGAACATTTGCAGTTTGATATCTTTTTGGAAGTGCAGAATAATAAATATTTTGTTTATACCGGCTCGGAAGAAGGACAAAAAATTTTAGAGGATTTTGGATATAAGAATTACGAACATATCGCGTACGCCGGGCCGATTAAGGAAGAGGGATTAGATCCGATGATGGTAAAATATCGCGACGCGCTTCGGAAAACTTATAAAAAAGAAATTTGGGAAGAAGATGTTGGGGCGCGATGCATTGAATGTGGCAAATGTACTTTAATTTGTCCGACCTGTTTTTGTTTTGATATAAAAGATCAGCCAAATTTAATCAATGGCAGTGGTGTTCGCAAGCGCGCGTGGTCCGCTTGTTTTTATAATGATTTTTCGGAAGTTGCCGGCGGGCATAAGTTTTTGCGCACTACGGCCGAGAGAATTCATTTTTGGTATTACCATAAATTTGTTAGAATTCCCGATCAATTTCAAATTATGGGTTGCGTCGGTTGTGGCCGCTGCGCGAAGGTTTGTCCGGTAAATATAAATATTTTTAAAGTGTTGGCGGAGTTATGAAAAATCAATACGAAACGCAATCGGTAAAAATTTTAAAAATTGAGGACGAGGGTTCAAATTCAAAATTATTTACCCTTGTTGCCCCGCGCGGATTTATGGTTCGAAGCGGTCAATTTGTGGAAATTTCTCTGCCGGGATATGGAGAGGCGCCGTTTTGTCTTTGTTCCGATGCTTCATTGAAAAATAAATTTCAGGTTTGCGCAAGAAATGTCGGAATGGTGACAGAAGCGATGCACGCTCTAAAGGTGGGGGATAAAGTCGGGGTGCGCGGGCCGTATGGCCGGCCGTTTCCCTTAGAATTGGCTAAACAAAGAAATCTACTTATTGTTGTTGGCGGTTTGGGACTTGAAACGGTTCGGACGGCAATTTTTGAAATCGTAAAAAACCGAAATCAATATAAAAAAGTCCAAATTTTCTACGGAGCGAGAACTGAAGATGATCTACTTTTCCGCAATGAATATGATCTGTGGATGAAAAATGATATTGATTTTCATTTATGTCTTGATAAACCCACGGATAAATTTAAATTATCTTGCCCGGTAATCCAGGGATTGGTTACGGTTTTGTTTGAAAAGGAGCCTCTTGCCGAAAATCCAGTCGCATTTCTCTGCGGTCCGCCAGTGATGTATAAATTTGTTATCAAAAAATTAAAAGAATCAGCTTTTTTAGATAGTGATATTTTTCTTTCGCTTGAACGGCGGATGCATTGCGGCGTTGGCGTCTGCAACCATTGCGCCGTCGGCAGTTTTTTCGTCTGCCAAGACGGTCCGGTTTTTTCCTGGGCGGAGTTGAAGGATATCAAAGGCGCGATTTAATATTAAACAACTATTATGAACATTAATAAGAAGAAGGGATATTTGTTAGTTTTAGGAACAGCAATAATTTCCGGCGTTTCTATTTTTATAAATCAATTCGGTGTTAAAGTTATTAATTCAGATATTTTCACCGGCTTGAAAAATATAGTTGTGGCCGTAATTTTGTTGTGCTTAATTTTTTGGTTTAAGGAATGGAAGTTGTTGGCAAAATTGAAAATTAAAGAATGGGGGGTGTTGGTTTTAATCGGTTTGGTTGGCGGCAGTATTCCGTTTTTACTTTTTTTTAAGGGATTGGCCGCGACAAGCGGGGCGAGTACATCTTTTATCCATAAAACTTTATTTATTTATGTAATTGTTTTAGCGGTGTTAGTTTTGAAAGAAAAAGTAAGTAAAAATTTAGTGATTGGTGCTTCATTGCTTCTTTTGGGCAACATATTTCTTTTGAAAATTTTTAATGGATTACAATTCGGGTATGGTGAGTTTTTAGTTTTAGTTGCTACGTTATTTTGGGCGGCAGAACAAATTATTTCTAAAAAAGCATTGGAGAATATTTCTCCAAAAATTGTTGCTTGGGGCAGAATGTTTTTTGGATTTTTATTTATTTTTATTTTTTGGACGGCGACCGGGCAGATGAAACTGCTCGGAAGTATGAGCGTGGCAGAGTTAAGTTGGGTCTGGATAACGGCGATTTTCCTCTTGGGCTATGTTTTAACCTGGTATGCCGGTTTAAAATATATCCCGGTTTCTTCGGCGGCCTGCGTTCTCGCGCTTGGCGCGCCGATAACGAGTTTACTTGAAATGGCGCAGAAAGGAATTTTTGATTGGCAAATTTTCTTTGGTAGCTTGATAATATTTTTGGGGGTGATTGTCGTCGTAGATTTGATGTCAAAATTTAAAAAAGAAAAAGTTTTGAGTTTTAAGGTTTGAGATTTTTTATGTGCTTTGGGATCCCCTGTAAAATTGAAAAAATTTCTAAAAATAAGGCCACCATAAAAAATGGTGGCAAGGTTTTTAATGTTGATACGTCGCTTTTATCGGGGACAAAGAAGGGAGAGTGGATATTGGTACAGGGAGATGTGGGGATTAAAAAAATTTCCGAAGCAGAAGCAAAGGAATTTTTGGCATTATTTCGTGAGCCTTCAAAAATAAAAAATAGAGGGGTTAAAAAATGAAAAAATATCTTAAAAGGGGAGTTAAATATTCCCTGCATCCACACGAGCTTGGTCTTTGCGGGCCGCAGGGAGCAGGGAAGGGGAAACTTTATCGATATTTGACGACAGATAAAGTCAGTGACGCACAGCTAAAAAAAATTCTTCGAGAATTTATTGCCCTAGCTCCCTATCTTAAACTTATCGCCGAGAGCAATAAAATCGCCGATTGGTTTGATCCGCGAGTATTTGATGCTTATTGGATTGGAAATAATTTATTAGAAAATGTTAGCTCTAAGGATTTAGCTGATCTTGTACGCAGTTTTGCTAATCAAGGACGAATGACTGCTGCCGCGGCCGAGAAGATTGCTTCGCGGGTTCATAAAAGGCATAGGCCGCACCATAGCTTTCACGTTTTTGTGGTTGGTAGCATTACCGGCAGGGTAGAACGCGGTACGATTGGCCAAGAACTTTGCCGTATCGGGTGGGGAAAAGTAAAGTTGATTAAGGGTGACGCGCTTGTTATACGCGCAAAAACGCTTATAAAATTACGGGGTAAATATTTACCAAAAATCGGCAAGGAAAAATTGATAGAAATAAAACGCGACCCGTTGATTCTTCCGCGAGTTAAAGCTGGGGATACGGTTTCTTACCATTGGGGTAGAGCGGTCGAAATTATTTCAAGGGAAACGGCGCAACGGCTTGAATATTGGACTGGGAGGACGTTAAAGTATTTATAAATTTAATAAAATAGATTTTAAAACTCCGCTGGTTGGCGGAGTTTTGTTTTTTTGTCATTGCGCGAGCCTGAACGACTGATATGGCGAGGTGGTTTTTTATTTTTAAAAATTTTCCGATTTTTTTAACAAATCTATTACTTCCTCATCTGTTGTTTGTCCGAATTCTTCGTAAAAAGATCCAACAGCGCCGAAAAATGCCGGAGCTTCAAGATAAATTATTTCATCAACTTCTTTTTTAACTAATTCTGCCGCTTCGGGCGAGGTAACGGGGATTGCGACAATAATCTTTTCCGCTCTGAGTTTTTTGGCCGTCTTAATGGCCGCGCGCATTGTCATTCCGGTTGCTAATCCGTCATCAACAATAATGACCGTTTTATTTTTTAAATCTAGTGGCGGACGAGTCCCGCGGTATAATTTCAACCGCCGTTCCGCCTCGGCTTTTTCTTTTTTTATTTCATTTTGTAAATACGATTCGGTTATTCCGTAAGTGCCAATTACCATCTCGTCAAAAATTCCAACGCCCTGTTCGGTAATCGCGCCAATGGCAAATTCCGGATTTCCCGGGGCGCCGATTTTTCGCGGGACAATAATATCCATCGGCAAGCTTAAGGTTTTTGCTACTTCAAAACCGACAACAACCCCGCCGCGGGGAAGCGCTAAAATAAGCGTGCCTTGGGCGTCTTTAAATTTTTTGAGCGTTTCGGCTAATTTTTGGCCAGCTTCCACGCGATTTTTGAATATCATATATATCCATTTATTCCCTGAGCGAAGCGTAGCGAAGTCGAAGGGGGTGCTATTGATAAGTTGGCCTTCGACAGGCTCAGGCCATAATCCTGATTAAATTATACAGTTTTTCATACCCTTTAAAAAGTGCTATAATGAAACATATGCCGAAGCCGACACTTGCCATTGCCAGTATGACTTGTTGTGAGGGTTGCCAGGTGGAAATCCTAAATTTGGGAAAAAGATTATTGGATCTTTTTCAGGTTTTTGATTTGGGAAATTTTTCTTGGGCGGAAGAAAAACGGGAGCGTCCGAGTTATGACGTGGCCGTGATTGAAGGGACGCCGCTTACCAAGGAAGACATAAAATATTTAAAGGAGTTGAGAAAAAAATCAAAAATTTTGGTGGCCATCGGCAGTTGCGCTCATTTGGGCGGAGTTCAGGAGATAAAAAATTATTCAGAGCAATTGAAAAACGAAAAGGTCAAATACGTCTATCCAAAATATCAGCGCATTCAAAATTCCAGAGTTGTGCCGCTCTCTAAGGTGGTAAAAGTTGATTACACTGTTCCAGGCTGCCCGATTGATCAAGATGAATTTTATCGAGTTATTTCAGATATTATTTTTGGACGGGAGCCAAGAATTCCTCAAAGACCGGTGTGCTTCGAGTGTCAGGCTCAAGGTTATGAGTGTCTTTTGCAAAAAGGGGAGCCATGCATGGGGCCGATCACTCTTGGCGGATGCAAAGCAATATGTTTGCGCAGTAAAAGATTTTGTTATGGTTGCCGCGGACCGCTTCCCGGAGCCGGACCGCAAATTAAAAAACATTTGAAAAATATTCAGAAATTAGTCGGAAAAAAATATCTCCGGGAAATTATGCAAACCTATGGCGCGGAGGATGATTTTTTGAGAATTGAAAAATAATTTTTTTATTTGATTTTAAAGGCGGAGTCCCGACGAAAGTCGGGTTTTTATTTTGTCATCCTCGGGCTTGACCCGGGGATCCAGTAATCTGGATTCTCGCTTTCGCGGGAATGACATAGAAAAATGGGGTTGACAAAACCATTAAAATATGGTATATTTAATTGTTAGTAAATAGTTCTTTTTAAGCGAAATTTTGGTTAATTTCCCGGTTTTCTTTCTCTATTTTATTGTTCGAGCAACCCGCCAATTCGGCGGGGTGTCGAGAACCGCTTCTCGACTTCGCTCCGTTCCGCTCGAAGAATAATAAAATTTGGAAAGAAGGCTGGGAAACCGGCGCTTCCTCTTTGCCAGGTCGGCGAGGAGTGCGCTTTCTCGAAAGAGGAGGCAAAAGGAAACGGCAATGGATACTCTGCGTTCTACGGCCCATCTGCAGCGCGAGATCGGCGACGAACTGTTCTCGGCACTCGTCTCCTCGGACAACACCGAGGCGGTGCGGGAGTTCGCCGAGACGCTCGTCAAGTCCTCCCTCCCCACCGAGATGACCATCGGCGGCCGCACCTACGAGATCCTCTCCTTCCTCTGGGAGGGCGAGACCTCGGTGGTCGGCCGCGTGATGGTCGCCCGCGCCGAGAGGCTCGGCGCCAACCTCGGCAAGGAGGACTGCGAGTTCCTCCTCGCCCACCAGGACGAGGTCCCTGCCGCTCTCCGCGGCAAGGTCGTCTTCGTCTTCCCGGACTGGCGGTTCCCGGTCGACCGCGGGCTCGTGGCGTGCGTCCGCTGGCACGACGACGGCTGGTGCCAGGACTGGCGCTGGCTCGGCTACGACTGGGGCGGCGGCTTCCGGGTGCTCCGTCGCAAGTAGGGTCCTTGGATCCTGGGTAACTCGGCCCTTCAAAAAGGCCGGGTCACTCGGATCCTTGGACTTTCGGTCTCTTGGCCCCGTTTCAAATCTGAAGCTTTCACAAAGCCGAAGAAATGGAACGGGGCATTTTTTTATTTTTAATAAATCGGACTGACAGCCTTTAGGCTGTTATTTCGGTAAGTAACACGCTAAAGCGTGTCACTCCGGGCATCACTCGGGGGCTTTGTTTTAATTTTAATTTTTTGATATAATTGTCTAATCAGTAAATATAAGAAAATATGAAAATAAAAATAAGCCATCTCGCGAAAATTGAAGGTCACGCCAGTTTTTTTGCCGACATGCTCGCTGGCGACATTAAAAACGCTAAAATGAAAGTTACGATTGGCGCGCGATTGATTGAATCAATAATTTTAAATCGAAATTATATTGAGACGCCGATTGTTACTTCGCGCATTTGTGGAATATGTTCGGTGGCGCATAATATCACAAGCATTAAAGCGATTGAAAACGCTCTTGGCGTGAAAATTAATCCGCAGATTGAGCGGCTCCGAAAAGTTTTGGTCCTTGCCGAGCCGATTCAAAGCCACGCGGCGCATCTTTTCTTTTTATCGCTCGGGGATTTTTTTAAATATGAAAGCGATGTTGATTTAATAAAAAAATATCCAAACCTCGCCCAAAAAATTATTTTAATTCGAGATTTTGGGAATAAAATTAAAGATGTGGTCGGCGGCCGGGATATGCATTTGATTGTGACGGAGATCGGCGGATTTAGAAGAGTGCTTGATGATAAAATTATTAGAGGATTAATTGACGAAACCGAGTCGGTACTTGAAGCGGCGATTGGCGCGGCAAAATTTTTTCGGGCGCTTGACTATCCAAAATATGAGAGGAAAACGGAATACACTGGGCTTGTCGCGCCGCGGGAATATCCGTTTTATGATGGGATAATTGGATCAACTGTGCAATCGTCCCGTCCGGTGAAAAAATTTTATAAAGAAATTGTGGAGAAGCAAACAAGCGGTGATCCGACAAAACGCGCGCGCCATCTTGGAAAAAGTTTTATGCCTGGCGCGATTGCGCGATTGAATTTGAGCCATCGCTATTTGAATCCCGAAGCAAAAAAATTTTTAACTTTTTTTGACAAGCCATCAGGAAAAATTTTGACTTACAACACTTTCCATAATATTTACGCGCAGGCCGTGGAACTCGTCCATTGCGTTGAAGAAGTTAGAAAACTACTTAAAGAATATTTGCGTGAGAAATCAAGAATTTTAATGGTGAAACATACTTTAAAAAATTCTGAAGGTTTGGCCGCGACCGAGGCGCCGCGAGGCACGCTTTATCATTATTATAAAATTGATAAATACGGCATTGTTCGCGCTTGCAATATTGTCACGCCAACAGCGCAGTTTTTGGACAATTTGGAAAATGATTTAGAAAAATATTTGAATGAGGCAGACATTAAAGATGAACGAGACAGAAGATGGAAAATAAATATGATGGTCCGCGCTTATGATCCTTGCATGACTTGCGCGACGCATTAAATTGTTACTTTAAATTTATTAATACGTAATTTATTGTATGCACGACTTACATGAAGCAGATAGAATTTTAAAATTAGTTTTGGATCATGCCGAGAAAAATAAATTGAAGAAGGTGACAAAAATTGTCATTGGCCTTGGCAGCGTGATTGAACATGGTTCGGAAATAAATCCGGAGAATTTGAAATTTAACGTCGGCACGCTCGCGCGTGGGACAAAAGCGGAAAACGCAGAGGTGGTGGTAAAAAAAATAAAAGCCGACACGTGGGAACTTGAAGAAATTGAGGGGGATAAATAGCAAAATAATAAAATAGCAATTACCTAATTACCTCGTTGTAATTAAGTAATTGGTAGTAATTAAGTAATTGGTTGTTTTTATCAAATATTATGAGATTAAAAACGATTGACCAAATCAAAAGTCTAAAAGGCAAGCGGGTGCTCGTCCGAGTTGATTTTAATGTTCCGCTTAAAAAATCCGGGACAAAAATTGTTGTGGCCGATGATACGAGAATCAGGGCGGCTTTGCCAACAATAAAATATCTTTTAGGGCAAGGAGCTAAGGTAATATTGATGAGCCATTTGGGGGATCCGGGCGGGAAAGTGAAGAATAATTTAAGTTTGAAGCCGATTGGCGTTGTGCTCGGAAAATTTTTATTAATGAAAGGGAGAGTGCCTACCGACTGGGTTGGTAAAAAAGGATTGAAAAAAATTGACGCGATGAAGACCGGTGAAGTGATGATGCTAGAAAATTTGCGCTTTCATCCAGGCGAGGAAAAAAATGATAAAAAATTTGCCGCGGGACTCGCGAGTTTGGCAGATCTTTACGTAAATGACGCTTTTGCCGCGGCACATCGGGCGCACGCTTCTATTGTTGGCGTCCCAAAATTTTTGCCGAGCTATGCGGGACTTTTAATGAAGAAAGAAATCAGCGTTTTAAGTAGTCTGGTCGGGAAGCCGTCAAAACCGTTTGTCGCCTTAATTGGCGGAGCAAAAATTTCCACAAAAATTTCCGTAATAGAAAATTTATTGAAAAAAGTTAACTCGCTTCTTTTGGGCGGAGCGCTGGTTAATAATTTTTTTGCCGCAAAGGGCTATGGCATCGGCGCCTCGGTGTATGAGGCAAAAGAATTAAAAACGGCAAAAAAACTTTTGAAGAACAAAAAGATTATTTTGCCCGTAGATTTTGTAGTAGGGGATTTTAAAGGGAAGAAAGCGCGAGTGGCTGGTGTGCTGAAAAATAAAACAGTACTTTGTAAAAAACCTTATGCGCTTTTAGACATCGGTCCGGAAACTATTAAAAAATATTCTGAAATTATCAGAAAAGCGCAAACTATTGTTTGGAACGGGCCAATGGGGTATTTTGAAATTTCAAAATATAGTCATGGGTCGGTTGCGCTCGGACGGCTTATTGCGGCGCGATCTAAGGGAAAAGTTTTTGGTGTCGTGGGTGGAGGGGAAACAATTGAAGCAATAGAAAAAACCGGTATGTCCGAATATATTGATCATGTTTCCACTGGCGGGGGAGCGATGTTGGAATTCCTGGAGGGGAAAATTTTGCCCGGAGTTAAACCATTATTAAAATAATTAACAACTTACGACTAACAACTAACGACCAACACTTTATTGTTCGTCGCGAGCTGTCTGTCGTTTGTCAAAAATATGGAAAATTGTTGTTGGCCATCGTGGAAAAACAACAAAGTTTTCGCGGTGTTTGTCTCGCTCGTGATACTCGGATTTTTGGTATTTTTAGGGACGCTCGTCGCGAACAATCTAAAGAGCTACCAATACATCGGTAAACCGACGGCGGAGCGAGACACAATTGCCATTTCCGGCGAAGGGAAAGTTACCGGCATCCCGGATATTGCTACGATTAGCGTGGGGCTGCAGACCGAAAAACCTGACGTGAAGAGTGCCCAAAAAGAAAATACTGATAAAATGAACAGGCTTATCACGAATTTAAAAAATTTAGGAGTGGAGAGTAAAGATATCCAAACAAGTTATTACAATATTTATCCTCAGTATGATTGGCCGAACGGAAAACAGATTTTACGAGGTTACCAAGTGAGCCAGGGCGTTACGGTAAAAATTAGAAATTTGACAAAAATTGGAGACATTTTGGCGGCAGCTGGTGAAAATGGCGCGAATCAAGTGAGCGGCTTATCTTTCAATATTGATGACCCTGAAGCTTTGCGGCAAGAAGCGAGAGTGAAGGCTTTAGAAAACGCGAAAGAAAAAGCAGACGCCTTGGCGCGCGTGGCTGGCGTGGATCTTGGAAAAATAGTATCTTTTAGCGAATACACGTCAACTCCATATTCGGCGTATAAATCATTTGACGCACTTGGTTATGGCGGAGGGGGTGAAGAAGCAGTTGCGCCTACCGTAGAAAGCGGCAGCATGGATATTGTCGTGAATGTGACTGTGAGTTACGAGATAAAATAGATTGAAAAGTTAAAGTTCCAGAAAGTTAAAGTTCCAGATTTAAGATTTAATTTATGGCTAAAAATAATAAAAAGCCAATCGTTTTAGTTATTCTCGATGGTTGGGGAATCGCGCCGCCAGGCCCTGGCAATGCCGTGACGTTGGCCAAGACGCCGACCATGTCAGCGCTTTGGAAAGAATTTCCCCACACCCTTCTTTTGGCGCACGGAAAAAATGTTGGATTGCCTCACAATCAGGAGGGAAACTCGGAGGCGGGCCATATGAACTTGTCTGCCGGTTGGGTTGTTAAGCAAGATGCGGTTTATATTAATGAAAGTATTAAAGATGGGACATTCTTTAAAAATACCGCTTTCCTTGAAGCCATAAAATATGCAGAAAAGTATCAGAGTAAAGTTCACGTAATGGGCTTATTATCAAATGGCGAGAGCGCTCATTCTTCCCCAGGTCATCTTTACGCTGTGTTAGATTTATTGAGTCGGCACGAAATAAAAAAAGTTTTCTTGCATCTTTTTACCGATGGCCGCGATTCTTCGCGTTTCGCCGCGATCAGATTGTTGCCAAAATTAAAAACGCATTTTCATAATGGCGAAAAGATCGCATCAATTATGGGGCGTTTTTATGCCATGGATCGCATTAAGCGATGGCCGAGAATTGAAGCGGCTTACAACGCAATGGTCGCGGGCGAGGGAGCGACGGCGGAATCGGCCGAAGCGGCGATTTCTTCCGCATACAATCGCGGCGAGACAGATGAATTTATTATACCTACGGTTATTACAAATGATCATAAGCCCGTCGCGACAATAGGTGATAATGATGTGATAATTTTCTTTAATTTACGTTCAGACAGAGCGAGAGAAATCACAAAAACCTTTGTGCAAAAAGATTTTACGGGGAAAAATCCAGGTTCGTTCAAAAGAAAAAAAATTCCTAAAAATATTATTTTCGCGGCGATGACGGACTTTGGTCCGGATCTTCCTTATCTTTTGACAGCTTATCCGTCTCGTAATATTTTAAGCGCCCTACCGGCGGTTCTTCGCGATAAAAAACAAATTTACATTGCTGAAGCAGAAAAATATGCGCACGTCACGTATTTTTTTAATGGCGGTAACGCTGACGCGCTTTACGGCGAAGAACGCATCAGAATCCCGTCGCTTGCAACACCGCATTACGAAGATAGGCCGGAAATGAACGCGGAAAAAGTAGTCACAGAAGTTAGGAGGCACATTGACAGCGGACAATATGATTTTATAGTGGTGAATTTTTGTAATCCCGACATGATTGGCCACACGGGAAATTTGTTCGCTGGAATTCGGGCGGTGCAGACGGTTGATAAATGTGTTGGTAAAATTATCCGGGGTGTTTGGAGAAAAGAAGGAACAACGATTGTTACTGCTGATCACGGGAATGTTGAGGAAATGGTAAACTTAAAAAGTGGAGAAGTTGATACTGAACATTCTGTAAATCCGGTGCCTTTTATTGTGGTTGGGCCTAGTTTTAAAAATTTAAGGAGAAAGGTTTTACCAAAAGGAGTTTTGGCAAATGTCGCGCCGACCGTTCTTGATATAATGGATGTAACAACCCCGAGAGAAATGACAAAAAAAAGTCTGCTTTTATAAATTAATTTATTTTTTAATTTTGATATGCGTCCAAAACCAGTAATGCTTGCTATTTTAGACGGGTGGGGGATTGCCCCGGAAGGAAAGGGTAATGCCGTTGCCGGAGCAGAAACGCCAAATATTGATAAATTAATCGCCACGTATCCCGCGATGACGCTTCGGGCATCAGGAGAAGAAGTTGGCCTTTCTTGGGGAGAGATGGGAACTTCGGAAGTTGGACATTTAAATATCGGGACTGGGAGAATTTTTTATCAGACACTTCCCCGAATCAATAAGGCAATTAGCGATTGTTCTTTTTTCCGCAATAAGGTTTTGCGTGACGCCGCCGCTCATGTTAAAAAAAATAAATCGAGTCTTCACTTGATGGGTCTCGTGAGCAATGGTCGTGTCCATACGACAATTGAACACCTTTACGCATTACTAAAATTTGCCAAAGAACAAAAAATAAAAAATGTTTTTATCCATTGTTTTTTGGATGGGCGGGATACAATTTACAATAGCGGGTTGGATTTTATTGAAAAATTGCAGGGAAAAATAAAAGAGTGCGGCGTGGGAAAAATTGCTACAATTTCTGGACGTTTTTATGCGATGGATCGCGATAATCGTTGGGATAGGACGGAAAAAGCTTACCGCGCTATTGCCGAGGGAAAAAGCGAGGAATATTTTTCTGATCCATTAGAAGCAATAAAAAAATCATACGCGAAAAAAGTTTATGATGAAGAGTTTGTTCCAGTCGTAATTTTGGAGAGAAAAAAACCCGTAGCCACGATTTCGGAAAATGACGCAATGATTTTTTTCAATTATCGTGCCGACCGCGCAAGGCAGATGACTAAAACTTTTGTCATTCCCGATTTTGATAAATTTGGAAGAGATAATTTCCCCCCGAAATTATTTTTTGCCACGATGACGGAATACGAAGCCGGCTTGCCGGTTGAAGTAATTTTTCCGCCGGAAGAAATAAAAGTATGTTTGGCAAAAGTGTTAAGCGAGGCCGGATTAAAACAACTCCACATTGCCGAAACGGAAAAATACGCCCACGTGACGTTCTTTTTTAATGGTATGAAGGAAGAGGAGTTTCCCGGGGAAGACCGGATAATTGTCCCTTCGCCGCACGTCGCTTCTTATGCCGAGAAGCCGGAAATGTCCGCCAAAATTATTACCGAAAAATTAGTCAAAGAGATAATGTCGCGAAAATATGATTTTATTGTAGTGAATTTCGCGAATGCCGATATGGTCGGACATACGGGAAATTATAAAGCAACGGTGGAGGCCGTGGAGACAGTGGATAAATGTATCGGTCAGCTGGCAGATATCATTCTGCCCATGGGTGGGGTACTCGCGCTTACCGCGGATCACGGCAACGCGGAAGAAATTGTTAATTTGCAAACCGAAGAAATGGATAAAGAGCATAGCACAAACCCCGTGCCATTTATTCTGGCCGGGCGAGAATTGAAAGATCGGGTCGGCGCGGCTTGTCCTCCGGGGACAGATCTTAGTTTAATGTCTCCGGTCGGAGTTTTAGCCGATATTGCCCCAACAATTTTGAAAATAATGAACATTGATCAACCAGAGGAGATGACTGGCACAACGTTAATTTAAATAAAATTTATGTTATGTGGCATAGTTTAGAAATAAAAGAAGTACTAACTAAATTGAATGTTTCAGAGGATGGTTTGGATAAAACGGAAGCAGCACAAAGATTAGAAAAAATTGGACCAAATAAATTACCTGAAGAAAAAAAATTAACGCAGCTTCAGATTTTTTTTAATCAGTTTAAAAGCCCCTTAGTTTATATTTTGTTAGTTGCGGCGATCATTACTATTTTTTTGGATGAATTTATTGATACGGGAGTGATCTTGGCCGCTGTTTTATTAAATACAATCGTAGGATTTTTTCAAGAAGTGAAGGCTGAAAAAACTATTGAGCGTTTAAGGATGATGATTGAACATAAGGCAAGAGTAATAAGAAATGGGAAGGAAATGGAGATCAATGCAGAGGAGTTAGTGCCGGGTGACATTATTTTAGTTGAAGCGGGAGATAAAATCACGGCAGACGCTAGGTTAGTGGAAGCTCATAATTTGCAAATTATTGAGGCTCCCCTAACCGGTGAATCAGCGCCATCAAATAAAGACGTAAAAATTTTAGCCGCAGGAACTGTTTTGGCGGATAGGGAAAATATAGTTTATATGGGAACTAATGTGGTCCGTGGGCGAGGGAAGGCGGTCGTGATAGAAACTGGCGTTCGGACAGAGCTGGGAAAGATTGCTTTGATGGTAAAAGAGGCGGGAGAAGAAAAGACTCCGCTCCAAAAACAGTTATCAAAATTTAGCAAATGGCTTGCGGTGGTTTTTTCTGTGTTGTGTCTATGCATTTTTTTATTTGGAATTGTCCAGGGTAGGCCGTTTATTGAAATATTTTTAACGGCGGTAGCTGTGGCGGTAGCGGCTATCCCAGAGGGTTTGCTTGTTGCTCTTACTGTAATTTTAGCGATTGGCATGCAGAGGATTCTCAAGGAAAGGGCACTTGTCAGAAAATTAGTCGCCGCAGAAACGTTGGGTAGTGTTTCGGTAATTTGTTCGGATAAAACAGGAACTATCACGCTTGGAAAAATGATGGTGGATCATATTTTTACTGAAAGTAAAAGCGAGAAATCAAGAATTAGGGTTTTAGAGATTGGTCTTTTGTGTAATAACGCAGTTATTCAAAATCCAGAAGAAGAATTAGAAAATTTAGTTATTTTAGGTGATGCCACGGAACAAGCGTTGCTTTTAGCGGCTCTTCAAACCGGTTTGCGGAAAGAAGAAATTGAAAAACAAAAACCAAGAATTGATGAAATTCCTTTTGATGAAGAAAAAAAATATATGGCGACGTTACACGCCGTCGGAAATTCAAAAGTTATTTTTATAAAGGGGGCGCCGGAAGTGGTATTAGAAATGTCTGGGTGGTTGGAGGTTAACGGCGAAAAAGAAAAATTCAGCGGGGATAGAATTAAAAATTTTGAGAAAGAAATTGATGATTTAACTCAAAAAGGACTTAGGCTTTTGGCTGTTGCCTACAAGGAAGATGGAAATCTCGAGGAATTAAAAGATTTGGTTTTAGTTGGTTTGGTCGCCCTGAAAGATCCTTTACGGCAAGAGGCAAGAGACACAATGGAGGCGTGCAAAAAAGCTGGGATTAGACCGATTCTTATCACTGGTGATCATAGATTGACTGCAAAAACGATTGCCCAAGAAATCGGCTTGCCGGCGGGGGAAGAGAATATCTTAGAAGGCAAGGATTTAGATAAAATGAATGATGAAAAGTTTAATTCAATATTGAGGCAAGTTAATGTTTATGCTCGCGTTCTGCCGCAACATAAAATGAGAATTATTGAAGCGTGGCAGAAAAAGGGTGAAGTGGTCGCTATGACTGGCGACGGAGTAAACGACGCTCCGGCCCTCAAAAAAGCAGACATAGGAGTTGCGCTTGGCTCTGGAACAGAGGTAGCAAAAGAAGTTTCGGATATGGTTCTTTTGGATGATAATTTTGCTACTATTGTCAAAGCAGTTAAGCAAGGGCGGGCAATTTTTGAAAATATCAGAAAAGTTATTACATACCTTTTGTCTGATAGTTTTACGGAGATGATTTTGGTTGGTGGAAGTTTGCTTTTGGGGCTGCCATTGCCGGTTTTGGCGGCGCAAATTCTTTGGGTTAATTTAATTGAAGATGGTTTGCCGTCCATTGCTCTTTCTTTTGAGCCAGAAGAAAGAGGATTGATGCGGGAAAAACCGAGAAAAAAGACAGAAAATATTTTAAATGCGGAAATGAAAATTATAATTTTTGTTATAGGAATTTTTACAGATCTGTTACTTTTTGGTTTATTTTATTATTTTTGGGAAATATACCAAGACATTGAATATACAAGGACGATTGTATTCGTGGGGCTTGGGATTAATTCATTATTTTATGTTTGGAGTTGCAGAAGTTTAAGGTTTTCTCTTTGGCACATGAACCCTTTTAAAAATAAATTTTTAAATATTTCTGTGATTTTTGGTTTTTTAATGTTTTTCATCGCACTTTATGTTCCTTTTTTTCAAAAAGTTTTGAGAACTGTGCCATTAGGTATCCGCGACTGGGGAATTATATTATTCTTGGGATTGATAAATCTTTTGTTGATTGAGTTAGTAAAATTTATTTTTATCACTAGACATAAAAAAGAGATGAGAATTTTAAATAATTCTTCAGTTAATTAAATTTTTTTATGCCTGAGTTGCCAG
This sequence comes from Patescibacteria group bacterium, assembly GCA_041650995.1. Lineage (NCBI taxonomy): Bacteria > Patescibacteria group bacterium. The sequence continues at coordinate 390,529 of JBAZJZ010000001.1, read as the reverse complement.
AAGTAGAAACAATAAGAAGACAATTACTTGCTAAAATAAAAGGTAAAAAAATAAAATCCGTTGAAGTGAGGCTGGCGAGAATGGTCAATGTGCCAGTAAGGGAATTTAGAAAAAATATTATTGGAGCGAGTATTACGGATTTAAGAAGGCGAGCTAAAATTTTAATTTTAGATTTGTCCAATAGTCGGAGTATTGTAATTCATTTAAAAATGACGGGGCAGCTGATTTATAATGGAAAAGAGGGGATTGGTAAGCCGCATATTATTTATACTTTTTCCGACGACCATGAATTGAAACATTATGATTTTCGTCTTTTCGGTTACGCGAAGTTAATGGAAACGTACGAGGTAAAAAATTTTTTAGATAAAGAAAATTACGGGCCAGAAATTCTTGATCAAAAATTTTCCGTGGAAGATTTTAAAAATTTGCTAGGGAAAAAACCGAACGCAAAAATAAAACCGCTTTTGATGGATCAGAAATTCATCGCCGGCATCGGAAATATTTACGCGCAAGAAGCGTGTTTTTGCGCCAAAATTTTGCCAGGAAGAAAGGTTTCTACTTTGACTGCGTCGGAAATTAAAAATCTTTATTTTTGCCTTAGAAAAATTCTTTCCGCGGCGATCGCGCGAGGTGGTTCATCGGTTGACTCTTATGTCAACGCCCTGGGAGAAAAAGGTAGCTACATGCCCTTTCTAAAAATTTACGGCCGCGGAGGAGAGTCGTGCATCAGTTGCAAGGGGAAAGTAAAAACAATTAAATTGGCCGGGCGGGGGACGAGCTTTTGTCCCGGTTGCCAAAAATAAATTGATTATGGATTTTTATTTATTCCAACTTATAAACAATCTGGCAGGGAGATGGTGGCCGTTGGATTTTTTCGGAATTTTTTGCGCTGAATATTTAATTTTTGCCATGGCTTTTGTGATTATCGCCTGGACGATTTTTAATAAAAATAATCGGCGCGCGGACACGATTATAATTTTAGAAATTATTTTGGCGGCATTTTTCAGTTATCTTATAAAAATTATAATTAATTTAATTTATTTCCGGCCGCGCCCGTTTTCCGTTCATGACGTAAATTTGTTGATAGGGAAAATATCCGACGGATCATTTCCTTCGGCACATACATTTTTGTCTTTTGTTATGGCGTTTGGAATTTATTTTTATAACAGAAAATTGGGTGCCGTTTTAATAATTTTGGCGGCGTTTGTCAGCGTTTCAAGGGTTTATGTTGGAGTGCATTATCCATTAGATATTTTGGGTGGAATAATTTTGGCGGGGCTCGCGGCTTATGCGGTAAATAAAATTAATTGGAAAAAAATATTTAAAATATGAAAATCGTAATTAGGGCAGGAGGATCGGGGACAAGGCTTTGGCCGGCATCGCGCGAAAATAACCCAAAACAATTTCAGGCTTTGGTTGGGGAAAATACTCTTATCCGCGACACAGTAAATCGCGTAAAACCGCTTCTTAAAAATAAAGAAGATCTTTTTATTTCTTTAAATCAAAAAATGATCCGCAGGTTGAAGAAGGAAATAGGGGAGTTGCCGGTTAAAAATATGATTTTGGAATCGGCGGGGCGAAATACCGGGCCGGCGATGTGTCTTGAAAGTTGTGTTTTAGCGCGTCGTTTTGGAGAAAATGCAATTGTTGCGAGTTTACCCTCTGATGATTATATTTCCAATGCCGCGTCTTTTCGCGCGATGCTTCAGGCAGCGGAAAGATTTTTAGAAAAAAATCCTGACTATATAGTAACGCCGGGGGCGAAACCAACTTGTCCGGACGCGGGATACAGTTATATAAAAATCGGGGAAAAAATAGGAGGAGAAAAAAGAGCGCGAATTTTTAAAGTTGGTGGTTGGGTTGAAAAACCAGATATTAATTATTGTAAAAAATTGATTAAGTCAGGAAAATATTTTTATCATACCGGAATGTATGTTTGGAAGTTAAAAACCATTCTTGATTTATTTAGAAAATTTCAGCCAAAAATGTATGATGTTTGTGAAAAATTGGCAGCCGGAGGAAGTTCAAAAAATTATGTTAAACTAGAAAAAATTTCCGTTGAAACGGCGATTACAAATCGAGCGCCGAAAATTGCTGTTGCTGTTTCGGAAAAATTTACTTGGAGTGATTTGGGAAAATGGCAGATTATTTCGAAAATGCTTCCTGGCGACAAAAATGGAAATGTGACAAGGGGAAAAGTTATTTCAATTGACACAAAGAATTGTTTGGTTTATAGTCCGGATAATAAGTTAGTCGCGGCAGTCGGTTTAAGTGATCTCGTGATTGTTTTGACTGAAGATGCGTTGCTTGTTTGTTCGAAAGGCAGAGCGGGAGAGGTTAAAAAAATTGTAGATGGATTAGAGAAAAAGAGATTAAAAAAATATTTATAGCAATTATGCCCCGTTAGAAGTCCTCCGCGAAAAAATTTTTTTAAATTTTTTCTTAACATCTAACCGGGTTTAGGCAAAAAATAATTTAATTTGTTTTAAAAAGTTCTGCTCTGGAGTGGCAGACTTCTAACGGGGTATGAAAAAAATTGTTTTTTTGGTAATTCTTATTGTTTTGGTCACTTTTAGTTGGTTTATTTTTGTGTCTCCATCCGAGGATACCGCGGAAAAAATTTTTGTTATTGAAAAGGGCGAGGGGGTTAATGAAATAAGCCAACATTTGAAAGAACAAAATTTTATTAAAAATAAATTTGTTTTTGAAACTTACGTTTGGTTAAAAAAAGTTCAAAGCGATTTTAAGGCCGGCGAACATAAACTGCGGCAGAATATGAGGGTTTGGGAAATTGTTCCAGTCTTAACTTCTGCCGGTGAAACAAACGAACGCGACATAAAGATTCTCGAGGGCTGGAACAACACGGAAATCGCAAATTATTTAGAACGAGAAGGCGTGGTTTCTAAAGATATTTTTTTGGCAACAGCAGATAATTATGAATCAGGAATTAAGAATTACGAATTTTTGAGTGATCGGCCGGCTGGCGCGACGCTTGAAGGATATTTATTCCCGGATACATATAGGATTTATAGAGAATTTCCGGCAGAATTTTTAAACGGTGAGGATGAAGGAATTGCCGTTGCTAAACATATCATCAAAAAAATGTTGGATAATTTTGATAAAAAATTATCGGCCGATCTCCGAGCGGAAATTGCTAAACAGAAAAAAAATATTTTTGAAATTTTAACGATGGCGTCAATCATTGAAAAAGAGGCGAGGGGAGAAGATATGGCTATGGTCGCTGATATATTTTGGCGGAGAATTGATGAAGGAATTGCCCTCCAGTCCGATGCTACGGTAAATTACGCAACCGGAAAATACGAAACTCAGCCGAGCCTTGATGATTTAAAAATTGATTCGCCACATAATACTTACAAATATCGCGGTTTGCCCGCGGGGCCGATCGGAAATCCCGGGCTAGAAGCAATTCGGGCGGCAATTTATCCCAAGGCAAACGACTATTGGTATTTTTTGCACGCGAAAGATGGTCAGACAATTTATAGCATAAATTTTGAAGAACACAAAGAAAATAAGGCGAAATATTTACAATAACAAAGGCAACAACTAAAATAATTTTTAACAAAAGGGCGACGGTTATTGACAAAAGTCGTCTTTTTTGTTAATTTCCGATTAAGGGGGTGGTCATCCGAATCATTTCTAAAAAAGGAGGTAAGGAAATGGGCGGCCTTTCAGGAAGACAAGTCAGGAAAATTCTCGCGCGAGAGTTTCCGGAAATCAACTGCGAAATTCGTCGGGCGATAGAGATCGCCTTTTCGCACCTCGTAAATCGCCTGTCCCTTGTCCGTTTCGCACCGCCGTTGGATTACTTGCTGTTCGTCGATCCGGAGCTTACTACGCGGTGTCTCGTTCGTCTTGTTTGCGCGGATATTCAGGCTGGCGGCAATGCTCCAATTTATCTCCGAGTTAAGCCAATTGAGGGCGGAGTGGGCGGAGATGAAGGATGGGTTGAGATCGAATTTCGGGAATGGCCTTCCAAAATCTAGTTCGGCGGATATTTCATCTGCCGGATTTTTTTACTCATTTTTAAAAATATGATAGAATATATAAAAAGATCTATCCACAAGCGTATGGCTGAAGGAAAAAATTTATCCACACGAGAGAAAATTTTAAAAGCAGAGGAGGCTTATAAAAAGTTCTCTGATATTATGTTTAAATTATCGCGCCGCCAGAGGGCGGTTTTGGAAAAGGCAATAAAAAAGATAGAGGCAGAGCAGATAGAAAAAATACGCAAAAATTTAAATTTAAATTAATTTTTTAAAATTATGTCACCCAGAGAATTTGAATCAGATGAAACATTAGAAAAATATAAAAAAGCAGAGGCTAAAACAGAAGCTGAAAAACCGAGCGAGATTCGCGCGGAAGAGCAAAAGGAATTTGAAGCGGTCCGTAAGGAAAAAAAGTTAAAAAAACCAGGATCTGTTTCTAGATTTTTCAATCAATTTGGCATTGGGAAATATTGGGAGAGAATGAATGATTATTTTGAGCAGGAAGAGAAAATGGAAAAAGAAGAGGCGGAAAGGGAGGCGAGTAAGGAAACCGCGGAGGATATTGAAGCCGCTGCCAAAACAGAAGTTAGTGACGTAAAAGCTAAAGGGCAGGAAATTCCTAAAAAAATTTTAGAAAGCGCGGCGCGCGCCGGTGCGAGCGTGGAAGAGGCCGCGCCGACCATTGCGGAAGCCAAAGCAGAAGAGGCAGCAATTGAACAAGAAGCGGAAGCAGCGAAGACGGGTTTAATTGAAGATGTAGAAATTCTTGAACAAAAACCGTTGCTCGAGGAAATATCCGAAAAGATAAAAACGAAGTATGAAAAAGCTTCATTAAAAGAGGTTGATAAGAGAATTAAATTTTTAGAAGATCAGATGCGGGCGCAAGACGTCCGTCACGAAGAGATTGAACAGGGTTTAAAAAGTGGAAAGTTTTTTAAATCGGATAAACTCAAGGACGAGCAAGAAAAGATGGAAGAAACGCGTAGTGTAATTAAGGCGGAAAGGGATAGTTTGTTTAAGGTGAAAGAAGAAAAAATGAAAATGGTTGACCTCCCGCCAGGTGAAGAATTTGAGGCAATAGACAAAGAGCACGAAGAAAAATTGCCTCCCTCCATAGAGAAAATTAAACCGGTTGAGGTTTTGGCCGAGGAAGTTATTGAATCGGCCGAAGAAGAAATGGAAAAAGCAAAAGTTGAACCAGTTTCCCTTGTTAAAAGAAAAAAAGCGAAAAGGGAATTGCCGTCGGTCGAGGAAGAAGAACTTGAAGCAATACCGGCGCAGGAATTTTTGGGTGATTCTGGCTTTAAGATCGGCGATAAGGTTGTAGTGGTAGATGATTCAGGTAAGTTGGATTCCGGTTGGGCGGTTGTGAATTTTGGTAAAAATAAAGAAACAATGCTTCTCGGCAAAACGGATAAGGACGGAGAACCAATATTTAAAAATGTTGATTTAAATGCGTTAAAGAAATGGCAAAAAATTGGGAAAACAGAGGCGGCTGGAGATGAATGGCTTGAAAAAGGCGCCGCAGCAAGCCGCGCCAGGGAAGAGCGCATCAAGACGAAAATTGAAGGTCTCCGTGAAAAAGGGAAAAGGATAAGAGCGCAGAAGGGAAGGGCGAGGGTTGAGGCGGCGTTTAAAATAGCAGAGCCGGAAGAAAAGAAACCTAAAGCTAAAAAAACAAAGGCCGCCTAGGGGATCTTGCCAAAATTTGGAATTTATGTTATTATTTAGTGTTAAGAAATTAATTTTTTGAATATGTTTAGAGAAGGTGAAGTTCCGCCGGAAGTCGCGGCGGAATACGAAAAAATGGGAGGAGAAAAAAATATGGAACAAAAACACGAAGGCGCTGCCGCCGCAGCGGAAAGAGAAACTGACGTTGGTAGTTTGCTTGCTGGGGTAATGAGTCCAGAAGATTTTGTGAAGTCGGTTTTGGATAGAGAAGGAGGGGATCCTAAGAGATTAGAAATGGCTACTCTTAGTATCAAAGAATTTTGGCTCAAGCAACTTGACGAGGGAACACTTACTCCGGAAAAATTTGAAGAAGGGGTTTATGGTGCTGCGATGAGAATGTTGAAAGTAAAAGAAATGTCGCGTGAAGAGCAAGAAAAGGAAGACATTCGCAGAGAAAGAATTAAGAACGCCCTGGGAAAAAGAGCTGCTTAAATTTAAAAATAAAAAAAGAAGCATCCTCGTGAAGCGGGGATGCTTTTCGTTTTGCCTCCTTTCTTACTGCTGAGAGAGTCTGACCAAACGCAGGAGCTTTGCTAGCTTCCCGCGGCAACAGCTTTCTGCCCTCTGGTTCTCGGAAGGAGAACCGCTGAGGAGAGTTTCGAAGTCTTCGTAAGATTCGCGTTGGAACGTCTGCATGGCCTTGAGGATCTCACACTCCAGTTGAGCGCGGATTTCCCGGTCGTTCCACTCGCGAGTGGCTTGTAGGTAGGAGTTGACGGTGATCGTGGGCAACCGGCCCTTCTCCCTCATCTTTTCGATCGTGCCGAGCATCACCCAGATGTAGGAGAGAAAAGAGATGTTTTCCCAGGCCAGGGCAAGTTCCGTCTCGCCGAAAATACCGGCCAAGTCGTCCCGCGTTTCCTCGAGCCAGTCGGCCACGGCGGATTCTTCCATCCGCAAGGCAGCGACCAGACGCTCAAACTGATTTTGAACGGGATTTTGGCGCTTGTCGGCGCTCGTGGTTTCCATGGAATTCTCCTTTCCGGGGAACAATGAATCTTAATTTAATTTTTATTTTTTGTCAAGGGTAAAATAAAAAAATAAAAAAAGAGGCTTGCCGTGTCGGTGCCTCTTTGCTATTCCTCCCTTTTCAGTCTGGTTTTCGGTCCAGTTCGATTTGAACCATCCGGAGAATCATGGCGAAGATGCGTTCGGTCCGCTTCTTGATGTCAGGTGACCGGACTACTGCATTTAGCGCTGTCCTGAAACCAAACTCGATGATGCAGCGAAAACGGTCGAAGTCCTCGCTGTTTAGCACGTCGGAAGGCGCTTCGTGCAGTTCGGTCCAGACCCTTTCGGCTGACTCGGCCGGGATCAGTGGTAGTTGTCCGAGCAGTTCTGTGACCATTCGCAGACCTTCGAACAATGACCACATTGCCTCCAGGAAATCATATTTGGAGTAGGTCGTTTCTACTCTGAAAACCCTGAGGATGACTCGCCAGATTTCGGGATTTTCCCGCTCGTATTCTTGGAGGCGTCCGCCAATTTCCGCTTTCCGCTTTTCCCTGTCGAGCAGCATCGTTCCGTCTTCCATTTTTCCCCTCCTTTCCGGATTTTAAATTTAAAATATTATTTGATTTTTGTCAAACATGATTTTGTGATATAATTTCAGAAAGATACTTTAAATAATAATTAAAGTTTATGAAACTTTGGGGAAAAGTAGACTGGTTAATGGTTTTGTTTATTATTACGATTTTTGCGGTGGGAATTTATATGGCACCGAATATGCCCGATCGAGTGCCGACACACTGGAATATAAGAGGAGAAGTTGATGGCTGGGGTTCAAAATATATCAATTTATTTTTAATGCCGACAATTGCTCTCGCGGCGTATCTTTTAATGTCTTTTTTGCCGGCGATTGATCCGTTCCGGAAAAATTATGAAAAATTTGCCAAGCCGTATTTATATTTTAAAATTTTCTTGGCGTTCTTCTTTATTTATTTAGAAATATTTTTGCTTTATTCTTCAATACGTTTTAGTCCGCCACAGGGAAGCTTGATGTTTGCGATTCCTTTTTCCCTGCTTTTATGTTTTATTGGATGGATATTGCCGCAGCTTAAAAGAAATTTTTTTATTGGCATCAAGACGCCGTGGACCCTCGTTTCTGACGAAAATTGGAAAAAGACGCACGATTTCGGCGGCAAGGTATTTATTTTTGCCGGCGTGGCGAGCTTGGTCGCCGCTTTTTTTGGCAGCATGGTAAGTTTTATTGTTTTAATTGGTAGTGTGGTTATCACCACGATTATCACAATAGGTTATAGTTATTTAATGTATAGAAAGGAGAAAAAATAGTATGGCTAAAGAAAATTTTACCGCCGATGAGGCGAAAAAAATCGGAGAAGAGTTGGGCATCGATTGGAGTAAATTTGATATCGAGCAGTTTAGAAGAGGAATGGATGTTGAATTGGAGCATGGTGCGCGTGATTTGCACACCAATGTCACGAACGATGACGCGCTTATGACAGGAAAAATCGCCCTAGCCCATTTAAATGAATTTTCGGATTATTACACAAGATTGGACAAAATGGAAAAGGAAGCAGACGAATTTTGGGGAAAAGTAGAATAAAGATTTTAAAATAAAAACACGACCCGGGTACTGGGGTCGTGTTTTTATGTTTTTATTTTTTTATTGCACTGTTATAGAGTAGTCATTGCTATAGAAGACGCATCCGCCGCCTCCATTATAAGCACAAACGCGGAAGTGATATGTGCCGGCTTCTTTCATGTCCCAGACATAACTTCCTTTCAAGTCCGGTGAAGAGAGGTAAACATATTCATTTCCGGGATAAACAGGATTTGGTTCTGTGGATTTCACCAATTTATATCCGTACGGGGAATTTCCAGAAAGTGCCCAAGAGAGAGCAACAATTTTTCCTGTTTTTATCCAGCCGGTCAAAGACAATGTCCCGTAAATTTCGTTGTTTGTCGCGCTGCTTGATTTTGCAGTGATTTTTAAATCATTACTGTATGTGCCGCAAGCCCCGCCTTCATAAACGCAGACTCTGAAATGCCAGGTTTTTCCATCATTGATTTGCCAGAGATAGCTTCTGACATCGGGATTTAGGTAAACCGCCGAGTTGCCAGGATAAGTCGGGTAAGCCGTGAGCGATTTTACCAGTTTAAATCCTTTTGGCGCGGTAATTCCCGAAAGCGACCAAGAAAGATGCACGCCGTCAGAATCAGCCCAACCCTTGAGATAAAGAGGGGAGGCTTGGACTGCTTCGCCTTTTCTTGTGACAGTAATTTTTTTGGTGGTAGCGTTTCCCGAGTCATCTTTTGCTTTTACTTCAACTGTATTCGCGCCGACTTTCAAATCAATAATTTTTTCAAATGATCCGTCTTTGTTTTCCGCCAAGGTGCCATTCACAAAAACTTTTGCTCCGGTCTCGGTCGTGCCGCGTACAGCGACGCGAACCAACTCTGTTGTGATTCCGTCTAAAGGTTCAGAGATATTTATTTCTGGCGCTGTGGTATCGGATAAAACTCCGAGAGGATAAGATTTTTCACTATCCTCTTGGCGGTTCCAGGCATAAAATCCGTCTTGCGCAGTTTCTTCTTTTGGCAGAGGAACTTTTTTTGCAGTGTCTTCAATCGGTTTTGTCATATCAACAATTAATTCTTCGCCCTCACTGACTTCTTTTTCCAGGGTTTCGTCATTTTTTATAATTTTTACTTTTACTTTACTTTCCACCACCTTAACGATAACTTTTTTCTCGCCCTTTTTAACCCAGTTTGATTTTTCCGTGGCTACGCCGAAAGCCGTGCCAAGCGCCGTTGTTTCCGCGCCGCCGGATTTTACTTTATAAGTTAAGCCTGAAGTTTTATTAACGCGGCTATAAGTTTCGCCGACCACTTGCGCGACAGAAATATTTTTATTATTGACTTCTTCTAAAATTACGTGAGTGTTTTCGTCGAGCCGTAGGGCGCTGCCTTCATCAAATTCTAAAACTGCCTTGCTGTTTTCACCCGTTCTAAGCTGCGACTGACCGGATAAGGTGGCCCCGACAGCAACCTCTTGCCAGTCACTGCCATTCCAGGTTTCAACTTGTCCGTCAGCGATCGATAAATGTGCCGCGAGAGCTCCGTTAAAAATTCCACCCGTTCCGGCCGGGCCGCGAGTGAAATAAATTCCGAGCGCCAAGGCGACCACTACTACGGCCGCACCAGCCCACGCGAGAGTGGCTCGCTTTAAATTAAAGGGCAGAGTCATAAGTTTTTCCTTTCTTCCGTCTTGGGTTCTGGCCTGCTCCTTTATTAGATTTTGAGCAGTTGCCTTGGAACCGACAAGATTAAAATATTTATGATAAAAATTTTCCCTGATGCGATTTTTTTCCGTTTCGGAAACAAAAATTTCTCCTGGCCGCGCGAGCCGCGCATTTTGGATTTTCTCTGCCAGGGCGTAGAGCATTTTTTCTTCAGCATTAAGCTCGGCTGGTTTTTTTTCTTCCCAGGCCGTGATCAATTTTTTTGATTTTCTATTTAAAAATTGAAACATGTTTGTTAAAAATTGATTTCTAAAAATTCAGGATTGCCGATCAGATGTTTTTTCATTAAACGAAGCGCGCGGTGAACTCTTACAGCTACGGCATTTTTTTGACAACCGACGATATCCGCGATCTCGTCATTACTTAACTCTTCAAAAAATTTTAAAGATAAAACCGTCTGGTATTTTTCGGGAAGGTTTCCCATGGTTTTTCTGAGGAGTACTTTTTTTTCATCTTGTATAAGTCCGGATACAGCTCCCACTTCCGCGCGGTCAGGTTTTGGTTCGTATATTTCTACGGCATCTGTTAGAATCTCTTTCTTTTTGCGGCTCCAGTCAATTAAAGTATTTCGCGCAATTCTAAAAAGCCAGGCGGCAAAAGGAACGCCTCGGTCGTTAAATTTAGAAATATTAGCCAGGGCTTTGGCAAAAACTTCGGACGTCAAATCTTCGGCCAGTTCTTTCTGGCCGGTGCGATTTAGGAGAAAACCGTAGATTTTGGGGAGATAATGGTTGTATAGCTCCTCAAAAGCGGCAGCGTTTTCCTTGGCTTTTTTGATTAATTGTCGCTCTAATTCGTAATCCATATGGTTCCTTTTATCTTAAAACGGGCTTATTCGGAAAAAATTTCATCTGTCTCTATTTTTTATTTATTGACGCCAAAAGTCAATAGCGGTAAAATTAAAAAGGAGTTAATAAATAAATCACAAATTTATGGGAATGGGCATTATTATTCGTTGGTTAATTTATGCCGTGGCGATTATGCTTTTAACCTACATTGTACCGGGCATTTCCGTGAAAAATTTTTATTCAGCCCTTATTGCGGCGCTCATTTTGGGTCTTGTCAATGCCGTAATCAGGCCCCTCTTGATCCTTTTGACCTTGCCGGTAAATATTCTAACCCTCGGACTTTTTACGTTAGTAATTAATGCGTTGATGTTATGGTTTGTCGCTTCAATCGTTAAAGGTTTTGATGTTAGAAATTTCGCCGCCGCGTTTTTGGGAGCTCTGGTTTTATGGGTGGTCGGGTGGATTACAAACGCGCTAACAAAATAATTAGTAATTAAATAATAAAATTATGAAAAAATTTATTTTGGGAGTTTCAATTTTGGCGACAATGACTCTTCTCGGGGCGGGGTGCGCTTGGTTTCCGGCTGAAAGGGAAGAGGCAACGAACGTGCCGTCGGCAAATGTCAACGAAGAGGTGTCGGCTGAAAACGTTAACGCGGCCGCGGACCCGACCACTGGTTGGAAAATATATAGAGATGTTCCATGGGCAATTGAAATGAAATATCCAGCGAAATACAAAACAATTTCTGACACTTACGGCTGGCCGCATGCCTTAATTCATTTTATTGAAGCGGTCCCTGGCACGCAGTCTTACCGGGCTCAGATTGAAACCTGGGATACAGAGGGAGAATTTCGCGCAACTTATGGAAGAGATCCGGCCTACATCGTGGAACATCCAAACGGTAGAGATTGGGTGACAGTTGATTATAATTCAGATTTGGGGGATCCAGACGTGATTGAAGAATGGGAATTTATAATTTCCACTTTCCGTTTTACTGCAGTGCCGTAAATTATAAAATTTTAAATTTAATATCTAATTATGCCCGACATAGATTCAATTTGGGAAGAATTGCTTGCGCGCTTTGATTATGTTGTACCTGAAAGTCGTGAAGCCTTTATTGAAGAAGCCGAGGCTGTGATTGGTGAACTTACCGAGTTTGGTAAAATTTCACCAGAAGAGGATATAAAAGCGATCACTGAAGCACTTGAGGTGAGATGGGATGATTATCTTAAAGAGAAAAAGGTTTAAGTATGGACGAGACCAAGTTCAAAGAAACTAAGGAATTTTTTTGGACTAAACACGCGATTGCTAAAATGTTTTTTTACGGCCTCGCGTCGAGCAGGGTGAAAAAGATTTTTCGCGCTCCGGATCGGACAGAAGAGGGGATTGCGCCGGGAACAGTGGCCATGATGCAAAAAGTTGGAAAAGGCAAAAGACAAACGGAAATTTGGGTAATGTGGCAGAAGGAAAAAGACGGACAGAAAAAAATTATTGCCGCCTGGCGATATCCGGGGATTAGTCCGGTGAAAGAGATTCCTATCCCCCCGGAGATTTTAGAAGAGTTAAAAAATAAATAAATTTAAAAATTCGGATTTTTAAAGGTTCGAATTTTTTATAAAAAATACCCGAGCCGATGGAGAGTTATCCTAAACTCAGTCAATCGGTTCGGGTGAAGTCGCTACTCTACGGTTGCGACCATCTCGATCGCGGTCAGCTCGCCGCACTCGGGGCAGCGGAAGCGATTTGGAGCCCCAATGCCGAAATTCTGGCAAGTCGCGCGTCGGCAGGTGCCGACGATTGCCGGCGTGCCATGCGTGACAAGGAAGGGCTCTTCCGTGACCTTGGCTTCCCAGCCCGGCGGCAGTGTTTCCTGGACTCTCGTGGCTCTCTGTTTGGCGATGGCTTCGGTCATGGGGAATCCGTCCGGCTTGGTGAACAGAAACGCTTCGCTGACGATGTCCATGAGTTCTGGCGTCTTTGGATCGGATGATGGGCGGCGAATCGTGAGGCGATACAGTCTGGGAGTCTCCGGTCGCGCTGATTGGGCCATAAAATACCTCCTTTTCCTCGCCTCATCTTGGCATTGTTTTTTTATTTTGTCAAGAGCTGGCACAATGGTATTTTGGTAAAAAATTTAGTATAATTATAAGAAGTAATTTTAATTTAATTTTATGTTTAAAAAAATATTTTTTCTTGCGGTAGCTCTGGCAGTTTTTTTATTTTCCGGTAGTCAAGTTTCAGCCCAAGAAGAAAAATGGTGGGATTTTGAAAAGTGGTCGGTAGACATAAATGTAAATGAAGATAGCACTTTTATAGTCCGCGAAACGCAGATTTTTAATTTTCATGGAAATTTTCATTGGACACAAAGATTTATTCCTAAAAATAGGGTGCGGGCGATAAGTGATATAAAAGTTTTTGATGAAAATGGCCAAGAAATTGTTCCACCAGAAGTGGAAATTACCGAAGATATAAATCAGGTTAATATTAAATTAAGTTTTGATTTAACGGATACCTCGATGACGCGAATTTTTGAATATAGGGTGTCCGGTGGGCTTGGATATTTTGAAGATTATGATGAACTTTATTGGAACGCAGTTTCTGAAAATCGGGATGTGGCGATTGGGGAAGTAGAAGTCACGGTTCACTTGCCCGAAGCGTCTAATATCAGCGCTCTAAAGCAGGCGCTTTACACCGGAGCGGCTGGTAGTCGCGAATTTTCCGGAACATATCAAATTGTTGACGGTAAAACTTTTAAATTTTTTGGAAATAACATTCTTCCCTACGAAAATTTTACAATTGTCGCCGGCTGGCCAAAAGGAATTGTTTTTTCCGCCGGTGTTTTAAAAATCAATTCCGATCCTGCGGGCGCGGAAGTAATTTTAGACGGACAGAAAACCGGTCTTCGCACGCCGGCTGTGCTTGAAGAAAACTATGAGATTTCTCTTGGTGAACATAAAATTTCCGTGGAAAAATTTGGCTTTGAACCCGAAGGTGATGGCGAAAAAATGGTGAAGATGGAAACGGGAAAAGTTGTAACATCAGATTTTAAACTGGAAAAGACAACCTGGTTTTATGTTTTAGATAAATTAAGTTATCTCCTCCCGATTTTATTTGGCATTTTTCTTTTTAAGAAATATAAAAACGCGCCAAAACTAAAAAAGACAATTATTGCCCAATACGATCCGCCAGCGAAATTATTGCCGGCCGAAATGGGCGGACTTGTTTACAACAGCGTTCGTTCTAAAGATTTTACGGCTACGCTTATTGATTTGGCTTACCGCGGTTATTTAAAAATTGTTGAACGAGAAGAAAAAACTTTATGGATAAAAAGTAAAAAATATTCGCTCGTGAAGAAAAAAGAATTTTCGAGTGACTCCAGTCTTTCCGATTATGAAGCAGATTTTTTAAAAGCGATTTTTGGAACGGCCGAAACAATTGAGCTCGGCGACTTAAAAACAAAATCATCGTTTAGGGGGACGATTACTAAATTACCAAAAGAAATTTTAGAAAAATTAGTTAAAGAAAAAGAATATTTCAGATCCATGCCGATTGCTCGTGAGACAAGTTTTATTGTGGCACTTGCCGTGGCCGCTATTTTTATTCCCATAGTCACGGCCTTACTCCCAAATTTTTCATTTTCTATTTTAGCCGCGATTTTAATTTCATTGGGTTTGTGGGTTATTTATTTAATTATTAAACCCCCGCCGCTCACGGAAAAGGGGATTGAAGCAAAATGGCACGCACTCGGCTTCAAGGAATATTTGCAAGTGGCGGAAAGATTCCGGCTCGGGGCTTGCACGCCGGAAACTTTTGAAAAATATTTATCTTATGCCATGGTTTTTGGTGTGGAAGGAAAATGGGCGGAGAGGTTTGCTGATATTTATAAAGCGCAGCCAGATTGGTACGAAAGTTCGACGCCGCTTAGCGGATTTAATAGTGTTATTTTTGTTAACTCTATTTCAGGAATGAAAACAAGCGTTGGCGCAGCTGTGAATTATAGTAATCCTTCTAGCTCGTCCGGTTTTGGCGGAGGTGGGGGAGCCGGCGGCGGAGGCGGCGGCGGATCAAGCGCCGGATAAAAGTCGGTTAGCTTTATTTGCGAGCTGTTGCTCAAAGTCGGATTTGAGGTTAAAATTATTGTAGAGCTAGAAAAAATAAAATTTTATGAAAAAGAAGCTCTTAATATTTGCTAGTATTATTTTGCTAATTGCTGCTGCAGCGATGCTTTTTGGTTATATTGGGGGAATGAAAGAGGCGAGCGCTGATTTAAAAGACGCGGTTCAGGAAGCAAAAAAAGTTGAAGCAAAAGAGACGACTGTAAAAATATTTTTTGGGAATAAAAATTTAAATCAAAATCAGGCCGATTGCAAGGCAGTTTTTCCGATAGAGCGGACTGTCCCGAACGATCTTATTGTGAAACGTAGGGCATTTGAAGAAATTTTATTTGGTCCAAGTGCTACCGAGATAGAACAAGGATATTATTCAGCCATACCGAGCAAAGAAGAAATGATAAATTATCGCGAACAAAAGAAAGGGGAAACGGGCCAGGCGCCGTACATTGGAGACGAGATAAAAATCCATAGCGTAAAGATTATGATTGGCATGGCTTATGTTGATTTTTCTCCAGAGATATTTGTTTTAGCCGCGGATAATTGTCGGGCTCAAATGTTTCGAGCGCAACTTTCCCAAACCGCGAAACAATTTCCTAAAGTTGGTGGCGCAATCATTACTGTGGGCGGCGTGGAGAACGCGCTCTAAAAATTATTTGTAAGAAGATGAAAAAATATTCGTGTGCACGTTGTGGAAAGGGAAAAACGCGATACCGTACGCCGTCGCCTTTTAAAGTAATGTCGGCCGAGCGTGCAAAGAGAGACAAAATTTATGTCAAAAAGAAAATTTAGCCGCAGTGTTAAAAAATTTATTCGTGGGGAGAAAGCCCGCATACGTCGGGAGGGTTATGATCCGACAGAACAAAAAAGATTATTTGAGGAACTTTATAAACAATTCACAAAATAAATAAATGAAAACATTAATAGTTTCTCTCGGCGGATCAGTTATCGTGCCAGACGAAGTGGACACGATTTTTTTAAAAAATTTTCGTCGGGCGATTTTGGATTTTATTAAAAATGGCGGGCGGGCGGTAATAGTGGCCGGCGGAGGAGGGACAAATAAAAAATATAACGCGGCGGCGAAAAAATTAGCAAAGATTAAAAACGTTGATTTAGATTGGCTTGGTATTGCCGCGACAAAATTGAACGCAGAGTTAGTGAGGGTGATTTTTAGCGAGGCCGCGTATGAAAAAGTGGCTATTAATCCGACAGAGAAAATTAAAACTAATAAAAAAATAATAATTGCTTCTGGCTGGTTGCCGGGGTGTTCGTCAGACAAAGACGCGATTTTGTGGGCAAAAAATTTTGGTGCGAAACAAGTAATAAATTTAACCAATACGGATTACGTTTATGATAAAAATCCTAAAAAGTTTAAAAACGCCAGGCCTATCAAAAATCTAAAATGGGCAGAGTACAGGAAAATGGTCGGGAGTAAATGGATTCCGCGCATGCACGCGCCGTTTGATCCAATTGCTTCGCGTTTTGCGGAAAAATGGGGAATGGAAGTTGTAATTATGAAAGCAAATCATTTAGATAACTTTAGAAAATTTTTAAAGGGAGAAAAGTTTAAGGGAAGCGTGATAAAATAAATTTAATTTTTTGTGAAAGCCGAGCGCCAAGACGCTTGACTTTTTTGTTTAAACAGACAATAATAAAATGTTCGCCGGAATGGGTTCGGCGACGAGCTGTCCTTCGGTTTATTCCGGTTATGGCCAAAGCGCTGTCTCCGGAACTGCCGCGGGATGGAAGGAGAAAAAAGATGGGAGACCTTTTCGATCTTGGCCACGTGGCCCAACTGCACGAGATCCAGACGGCGCGTTTGAGAAACAGCGAGCCGGGCATCGGCCATGAGCTCGATTTTCCGAGTTTCGAGAAGTACCTCGCGACCATTCCCAAGATTCCTCCGCAGCTTCGTCTTCCGGACAAGGATTTTCCGCTCCTCGTGCTCGTGGAGTCGCGGCTGCCGCTCAAGAGGCTCTGCGCTTGCGGCAACATCGACTTCGACGGCAGCGACAAAACCTTCGAATTGTGGAACGCTCTGCACAGTAATCCAGAAGTTCCCTTTTGGATTCGGATGCAGGATGGCCGTCAAAACCGGAACCGTTCGGTGGTCGACTGTCGCCACAACTTCGCAAAGAACGAACTCGGCCTCACGGTGCTCGAAGCCGTTTCGGCCTACATCCAGTACCCCGAGGTTGTGAGCGACACCACGCGCCGCGACGGCCACGTCATGGACCTGCCGGGTTCCGTTCGTCGTAAGCAGCGCGAGGATGTGGCCTGTCTTCGTGTGATCAGCGGTCGGACCGTGCTTGATTGGCGCTGGGGCGGTAGCGCTCTTCCGAATCACGGTTCGGCCTCCTGCCGGAAGTTCTAGGCTCGGGATTCGCTCGGTCTAGGACGCCCGTCTCTGCCCGTCATTCACTCTGGATGGCGGGCTTTTTTATTAGAAAGTCCTGTGGACAAATTAAACTTGACAGGTTTTGGGGGATGTTGTAGTATAAATAAATTACCAAAGACAGCAGGCGTCCCGCTTAGGCGGGGCTTAATTTCCTGCCGAGGTAAAAACCGTGATTTTTCGGTTTTTCATTCGTGTTCTGTGGTAATCCCACAGTTTTTTATTTATATAATTTCTTATCAATATGCCTAAAACTAAAGAACAAAAGAAACAAACTCTCGCGGAGCTGGAAGACAATTTTAAAAAAAGTAAAGCCGCGGTTTTTGTTAATTTTCAAGGATTAAATGTCAAAGACGTGACTGCCCTTCGGAATATTTTGCGTAAAGAAAAAATTGAATACGAGGTCGCGAAAAAAACACTTTTGAAGCTTGCCGTGGAAAAAACCGGTCAAGAAGGAGTTGATCCAAAAAGTTTTGATGGCAATATTGCCGTAGTTTTTGGTTTTGAAGACGAAGTGATGCCGGCAAAAGTTTTGAACCAATTTGGGGCAACTCATGAAGCGTTAAAAATTATCGGCGGAACATTGGAAAATAAATTTATTGACGCCGCTAAAGTTATGGAACTTGCCAATATTCCGGGCAAACAGGAACTTTTGGCAAAATTAGTCGGTAGCATCAATTCACCGGTTTCCGGATTTGTAAATGTTTTGGCGGGAAATTTACGCGGTTTGGTCCAAGTCTTGAAAGCAGCGTCCGAGAAAAAAACGGCTTAAAAAATAATTTAATTAAATAATAATTTAAAAAATTATATGGCAGATGAAACAAAAGAAGTGCAAGTGCCGGAAAAATTTAAGGCGCTTGTCGAGCAGATTGAGAAATTATCAGTTTTGGATTTAGCCGAACTGGTAAAAGTTTTGGAAGAGAAGTTTGGAGTTTCCGCCGCTGCGCCAGTAATGGCCGTGGCCGCAGGAGCCCCAGCCGCGGGAGCAGCCCCGGCTGAAGAACAAACCGTTTTCAACGTGGAATTGACTGATTCCGGCGCCAATAAAATCGGCGTGATTAAAGCGGTTCGCGAATTGACCCAGATGGGTTTGAAAGACGCGAAAGACTTGGTTGATGGCGCACCGAAAGTCGTGAAAGAAGGCGTAGGCAAAGCCGAAGCGGAAGAGATGAAAAAGAAATTAGAAACCGCTGGCGCCAAAGTTACCTTAAAGTAACAAAAAGACTTCGTGTTATCTGCGCTCGCTCGGAAATGAAATATAATTTCATTTCCCTCGCTCGCTTGATAATTAAAAACACCCGCCCAATCGGCGGGTGTTTTTTTATACCATTTATTTATTGCAAATGAGTAGCGGTAATTTCGTAAACAAAATCGCCGGAAAGCAAATAGATTTTCTTTTCTTTTTCTCTGACTGCTAAATTTTTTAAATTATCAAATTTTTCTGAAAAATATTGGATGATCAATTTTCCTTGTTTGTCCAAAACAATAAGACGTTTAGCTTGCGGCTCTAAAACATAGAGGAATGAAGATTCGGTCGAAGTCCAGATTTTTATTTCAGAAGAAAGAGTAGGATCAACTTCAACTGAAAATTCTGTTTGTTGGCCGTTGGCAAATTCTAAAATTTTTCCGTCTGTCGTTCCAAGATAAATAGCGCCGTCGATGGCTAGGCTTTTAGCTTTGCTAATATCTACTGTTTCGCGAAGCCAGTTTGTGCCGCCGCCAAATCCCGTCGGGGTCGCTAAATGTTTGAAAATTTGTCCGTCGCGCGGATCCAAAACATAAAGTTTTTGGTTATAAACCGCGAGATCTTGGATTTCTGTTTCATTGCTTGCCATTACCACTTCAAGCTCTTTTAAAATATCTTCTTTCAAGTCAAGTTTAAAGAATTTTTCCCCCGATTCATAAAGAAAAGCCGAATCATCTTTTTCCATAAAAACGATCTGGAAATTAAGACCGGAAACGCTTTTATTCGCTACTTCATTATTTTGTAAATTTATTTTGTAAATAACCGAAGCTGAGCGATCAAAAGCATAAATATTATTATTAGTGACGATAAAATTCTCCACTGCCGCGTCGGGATTAAAACTCGGGAAATTAGCTACCGCAACGGGATTTTCAATTTTTTCGACATGCCTTAATTTTTCTCGAAGTTTTTCTGTTTCCGCGAGGAGATTTTGGTAGGCCTTTTTTTCATCTTTTGTTTTTTGTGGAAAAGCGGATAAAAGCGCGTCGATTTCAGTTAAGACAGTTCTCGCTCCAGTTTCGTCGTTGTAAATTAAGCTGGCTTCGGCAGAACTTTTTTTATTTTGGACAACCTCAACTTTTTCTTGAAGCGCCTTTGTGGCAACATCTTTTTGATATTTAAAATAAAGAAAAGCGGTGCTGCCGACAAAAAGAGTGACGCAAATTACGGCAAAAACCAGAAGGGTTTTGGAAAGTTTGGGAAGTTTTTCTGTTTTGGGTAAAATAGCTGACCAGCTTTTTTGGAAACTTTCGGCGGCGTTTGCAAAGGCCGTCTTCCTTTGCCCCTTCCAGTTTGTGATTGAATAGAAAATAATTTTAAGGAGATTGAAGAGAAATGAAAAAATTATTCTGATCAAAAAGTAAGGAATGCGAAGGATTGCCAAAAGAATGAGAGAAATTGATCTAAAAAATTTATTGATGCTTGTTGGGGGATGGAACTGGGAAGAATAATATTCAAGCCGGGCGTTAGATTTTATTTCATTTTTTCTAAAAATATTTTTCAGGCCGCCGAGGAATGAGAAAAATCCGCCGCCGATATTTAAACCAAGTGACGGAGTTAACATTTTTTCCGTGTCGGCTGCGGTTTTGAGCAAGCCATCCATAGAATTTTGCGGAGAAGTCGTTTCCCTGTTGTCGGAGCTCGCGGCCGGGGCGGGGGATAAAGTTGCTTTTATTACCGGAAGTTCTGTCCGGAGTTTTATAACCATGAAAGCAAAAGATGTTCCGGGGTTAGCTGTTTCTCCGAGCAAATTTTTTAAGGTTTCTTTCGCCGCTTCCGGAGTTGCCGCGGAAACGGTTTTACAAATTTTTTCTAAAGAAAAATAATCCAAGATACTCTCAGTTGTAAAAAAGAGATAATCATTCGCGCCGATTTTTCCGCTGACAATATTGGTGAAGAGGCTAAGTTTGCTTGATCGCGCTTCTTTGCCCGTGGCGGTTTCCGTGATGTCCATGATTCGGAAATTTCCCTGCTTTACTTCATAAATTAAAAATGGTAGCATTTTTCCCCGGCCCGCGAGATGAAGATTTTTTTCATCTAAAAAGGAGAGTATGGCATTTATTTTCGGCAAGCCGTCCGTCTCTTCATCAAGAAAAGCGGCCGAAGATTTATTGCTTACCAACTCCAGATAACGGTAGTTTGTTTTTTGGATAAAATTTTCAAAAATTTCCTCGGGCGTTTTTTGTCCCGGTTTTCCAAAACTTCCCGCCGCGGCCTCCTTGATTTCGCTGATTAAAACATCGAGAAAAGATAATGATTTTTTGCTCGACGGCGCTTCAATTTCAATCATGCCGAAAATTTGGCCGGAAGCCCGCCTTGGCGCGGCCGTCTCCGGCTTATCTAACGCAGCTTCTTCTTTTTCAGGCAAATCAAAAACAAAACTCTTGGAAATGGACTTTCCGTTTCCAGAGTCAGTGATTAATTGGCTATATTCAATTCTAGACATTTGGTTTAATGGCTTTTCTTTTTGGCTTTTATGTATTATAATAAGTATAATGTTTTTTAGGATTAAAGTAAAGATTATAGGGGTAATCTATGGCGACTAAAAAAAGACATCAAAACAGCCGCAGTTCCGGCCTTGAACAACTATTTGGTTCAAAGACCAGGGTCAAATTATTAAAGTTATTTTTGAACAGCGCGGAGAAGATGTTTTTCGTGAGAGAAATCGCGAGAGCGATCAATTCTCAAATTAATTCCGTCCGTCGAGAGCTTTTAAATTTAAAAGATTTGGGAATAATTTTAGAGGTGGAAGCCCCGAAGGAAAGTTATCTGGTTCCCAAAGTCGATAGTCAAAAAAAATTTTCCGGAAAATTTAAAAAAGTTAAAAATAAGGACGTCGTAAAGAAATTTTTTCAGGCAAACAGCGGTTTTATTTTATTTCCGGAACTTAAAGCATTACTCTTAAAAGCGGATTTTTTGTTGGAAAAGAATTTTGTTAAAGCCGTTAGCCGTGCCGGGAGCGTGGATTATTTGGTTTTAGCCGGTCAGTTTGTCGGCATGCCAGGTATTTCCGTGGACTTGCTTTTGGTGGGCCGGTTTAATCGGCGGAAGGTGGCTTGCTTAATTAAAGGTTTCGAAAAAGATTTTGGTCGGGAAATTAATTATACCCTGATGAGCCGCCAGGAATTTAAATATCGCAAAGATATTACGGACAAGTTTTTATATAATATTTTAGAAGGTAAAAAAATCGTGATGGTAAATAATTTAGGAGTGAAATAATTTTACCGCGCGAACGTTTATTATGATTATGCCCAACGGAGCAAAAAATTTATTTTTCGTGTTAGGTGCCGGACTTTTATTAATATTACCGGTTAATTTTGTTCATGCCGCGGGGGTTTCGGAAGTAAAAATTTTTAATACAACGAATTTCACCCCGGAGAAGGGATTTTTTATTTCTTTTTCAAAAATGGACGAAGCGCCGAGTATGGCGATGGTTGATTTGGGCGGGGACGGGGTAAACGAAATCGTGGTTGGCGCGCCGTTTGGTAAAAAACCAGAAGTAAAAATTTATCGGGAGGATGGATCGCTCGTAAATTCCTTTTTGGCTTATGATGAAAAATTTTTAGGAGGCGTCACGGTTGGCGCCGGAGATTTTGACGGAGACGGCAAGGGTGAGATTATAACCGCACCGGCCGAAGGTGCGGCGGCGGAAATAAAAATTTTTGACGGTTATGGCCAAATGGAAATTTCCCAAAGCTTTTTTGCTTTTGATAAAAATTTGGAATTTGGCGCGAATCTCGCCGCCGGGGATTTGGATAATGATGGACAGGATGAAATTATCGTGGGCAGCGGGCCCGGGCAAGAGCCGGAAATAAAAGTTTTTAATAATTTAGGCGTGGCTTTGTTCAAAATTAATCCGACAGGCATAAATAAATGGAGCGGCGTTCGGGTGGCGGCGGGAAATATTTTGGCTGGCGAGGAAGAAGAAGTTGTTGTCGCGCCGGGATGGGGGAGCGTTCCTGAAGTTCAAATTTTTAATTCAGATGGAGAATTTGTTAAAAGATTTTTGGCTTATGGAAAAAGTTTCCGCGGAGGAGTGAACGTCTCTCTGGGCAATGTGGACGAAGATAGCCAGGAAGAAATTATTTTGGGCGCGGGGTTTACGGGCGGGCCGCATATCAGAATTTTTGACGGTGAAGGAAATTTAGAAAATCAATTTTTTTCTTTTGATAAAAATTCGCGAAGCGGGACGCTTGTCGGAGTAGGGAAGTTTGCCGATGGAGAAAATAAGATTGTGGCCATGCCCAATAAAACCGAACCGAGTGGCAGGGCGGATTTATATAAATATATTGAAATTGATATCAGCGAGCAAAAGCTTAAATTTTTTGAAAACGGTTTTAAGCTTGGAGAATATCTAGTTTCCACCGGCACGACAAAAATGCCGACCCCGCTCGGAACTTTTAAAATTTTATCCAAATCAGAGGTGGCGTATTCCAACGCGTATTCACTTTATATGCCGCATTTTATGTTGTTCACCAAGGGTGGCGCGGGCATCCACGGCTTGCCATATTGGAAGAGCGGCAGTAAGTTTGTTTATGAAGGAGTAAATCATCTAGGAAAAAGGGTTTCGCATGGCTGCGTACGGCTCGCGCTTTCCAACGCGGAAATAGTTTTTGAATGGGCTGAGAAAGGCACGCCTGTTATTGTGCATCAATAATGAAATTAAAAAATAAAAAAATATTATTAGGAATTAATACGGCGGTTCTAGGCGAAGCAACTGTTTTTTTGTTTGACGGAAAAAAAATTAAAAAAGAGGCAACAAAAGAAACAAAAGATAAATTGCTTTTTTTGATTGATAAAATTTTTAAGAAAAATAAAAAAGAGGTGGGGAAAATCGGGGGAATCGCCGTGGTCTCCGGTCCGGGATCTTTTACGGCGGTGCGCGGCGGCGTGGTCGCGGCGAATCTTCTGGGAAGTTTGCTTAAAATTCCGGTTATTGGATTAAAACAGGAGGAATTTAAAAGTGAAATTGAATTTTTAAGAATAGGTTATGAAAAAATGATTAAAGGCGAAGGAGAGAAAATCGTTTTGCCGACTTACGGCAAGGAGCCAAATATCACCAAGCCCAAGAAGTGGAAGTTGTAGCTTGGCGCCAGTTATCCACAAGCTTAATTTGAAATATAGAAATCCACTTATACACAGCAGTGGATTTTTTGTTTTATTTAAAAGGAAAATAATTCGTTGACAGAGTGGTTGACAAGTTGGGAAAAGTGGAGTAAAATGGAAGTATAAGATATGAAAGTGGATAAAAGTGGGGATAGACATGGTTCTTTGTGGATAACTCGGAGTTGCTTTGAGCCAAAGGATCCTGAGGAAAACCTTCAGAATTCCTTAATCAAAAGTTCAAATAACAGCTCCGCGGCTAATTGGCCAAGACATTACGCGCCAATTCCACTTTAACCAAAAAAAATTAGTACCCAAAACCCACCGTCCTCCACTTTTGTTTCTTTCACAAAATATTATGTTTATCGGAGAATACAATCACCCCATACGAAGTTTAAGCGGGGCGATGTAGCTAGCAGGGCAATGAGCGCAAGATGGTTATTTAAAAATTTTCTCGCCTGAAACCTTTACTTCGTACGGGGCGGGACTCGGCAAAATCACGTAAAATTTTTCAAACAGCATAAAACTACTTTCATGTTTATCGGAGAATACAATCACACAATAGACGAGAAGGGAAGACTGGCCGTGCCGGTTAAGTTTAGAAATAAACTTTCTAAAGGCGCAGTTGTGACTCGGGGTTTAGACAACTGCCTTTTTTTGTACACGGGAGCTGAATGGAAAATCTTGGCGGAAAAATTAGCCAAGCTGCCGATCAGCCGCGCCAACACTCGCGCCTTTTCCAGATTAATGCTCGCCGGCGCGATGGACGTTTCTTTAGACAAACAGGGAAGAGTAGTCTTGCCTGATTATTTAAGGAAGTATGCCGGCCTTGGAAAAAACGCTATCGTCGCCGGACTTTACAATCGTTTGGAAATTTGGGATGAAGTAAAATGGAATACTTACAAGAGCGGCACGGAAAAAACAAGCGGTGACATCGCCGAACAGTTAGGGGAGCTCGGGGTTTAATATGGAAAAAAAATCCGAGCACATACCAGTCCTTTTAAATGAGGTCATAAAATTTCTTGATCCAAAACCAAACCAAAATTTTCTGGATTGTACTTTAGGCGCCGGCGGACATACGATAGAAATTTTAAAACGCATTTCGCCGAATGGAAAAGTTCTGGGAATTGATATGGATATGCGGGCGATTCTTGTCGCCAAGCAAAAAGCTTTGAAGGCGGGAATCGGGGACACGAGGTTAGTTGCCGTCAGAGGTAATTACAGAGATTTAAAGGACATAGTCCTTCAAAATAATTTTAAAAATATTTCCGGCATCTTGATTGACCTCGGATTTTCTTCCATGGAAATCGCGGATCCGAAAAAAGGTTTTTCTTTTCAAATCGACGCGCCGCTCGATATGCGCTATGGCGAAGAGGGGATGACGGCAACGGATATTTTAAACCATTCTCGCGAAGAGGAATTAGAAAGAATTTTCAAAGAATACGGCGAAGAAAAATTTTCCGGAAGAATTGCCAGGAGAATTTGCGAAATTAGAAAAAATAATCCAATAGACACGACTTTTAAACTGGTGAACGCGATTGCTGAAGTGATCCCGAAAAAGTTTCAGTTTGGCCGAATCCATTTTGCCACGAAAGTTTTTCAGGCTCTTCGCATTGCTGTAAACCACGAACTTGAAAATTTAACCGAAGTTTTGCCGCAAGCGATTCAAATTCTTCCGCCGGGCGGCCGGCTCGCGATAATTTCCTTCCATTCCTTGGAAGACAGAATCGTCAAACAATATTTTAAAAAAGAATCAATTGACTGCGTTTGTCCAAAAAGCATTCCAGTCTGCACCTGCGGCCACAAAGCGATTTTAAAAATTTTAAATAAAAAACCAATAGTACCCAGTGAGGAGGAGGCAACCCAAAATCCCAGGTCTCGGAGCGCGAAACTTCGAGCCGTTGAGAAATTGAAGTAGCCGAAAATCAAAATATGTCAAAATTCTTGGCGCTGATCCAAAACAAAAACAAAAAAGAAAGGCTTGAAGCCAAACCGCGTGTTTGGTACAAGATTTTTTCTAATGTTAAAACTATAAATATAGCCCTCGTTGTTTTGATTTGTTTATTCGGCGTGCTCTATCTCGCCCAAATTAATAGCATGGCAGTAAAGGGCTTTGCCATAAAAGATTTGGAAGATAAACAAGCCGCGCTTAAAGAAAATATCAGGAAGATTGAGTTTCAAGTGGCGGAAATGCAATCAACGGCTAAGATTCAGGAGAGAATCAATAGTTTGAGCATGGTTGGCGTGGCGAAAGTTGATTACGCGAAAACGAGCGGCACGGTCGCCGTTAAATAATGTGTAATGTTATCTCCTGAGCGAGCACAGCGAGTCGAAGGATTTCATTATTTATAAAAAAATATTTCGCAGTTTTTCCGGAGGTAGTGTCGAAGAATTAACCCTTTGGCAAACTCTGATAAAAACTGCGAGCTAACGGCTTCTTCTTACCTTTGTTCAAGGATGAAGAAGCTGTTTTTGATATCGCGAAAACGCAAAATTAGCAAAGGCGCAAAAATCCCCTCGCCCCTTGGGGGAGAGGGTTAGGGTGAGGGGTTCAAATGGCGGGCTTTATTGTCCGGGATAAATAGGGTATGATTAAAATATACCAACATTTACAACTATGAAATTTTCTAAGAAAAGTAAATTTTTAAAGCCTTGTAATAAGATTTTTGGCTATATATATTCTTTATTTTATTATGATTTTTCTATACGCAGAGTCATAGAGTTTGCTTTTCCAATAATAATAGTTTTACTTTTCATAGTAGATAAATTCTTTTTGGAGATATATAACATAAAATATTATATAATTTTTATTTTTATTGCATGGGCAGGATTAGCGCTTATTGGATTTTTTATCCCCTTCGTGAAAGAAAATATGTTAATATTGCACCCCAGTAATAGTCCTGAAATTAATAAATTTCCAGATGGGCCGGGAGGCATTCCAATAGAAATAATAATTAAGGCAAGGGGAGGATTTATTGCTGGCAGAAAAATAAGAATAAAGGCATCCGTAAAAAAGTTCGATGAAATTGACACTCTGTCCGTGTTTAAAGATTCGTTTGATGAATTTTCATTGGCATGGTTCAACTCTTTCAAATATCCAATTGAGCTCGGCGAACGCATGGGAGTTCAAAGTGCAGGTGGAGTAGAAATAAAGCCAGGAAAATTGAATGGTAGGGCTACGATAATTTTCAATAGCCGGGGGGAGTATAGCTTTAAATCCCTTTATAGGTTTAGGGGCGAAATGAAAATGCATTCTGGAAATTATGGTACTACTAACGACGAATTTGTAAAAAAGATAAATATTTCGCCAAGTGAAAACTATATTACTCTACGCAATTTTTCAATAAACTATAGTCTAATGCTAATTGTATTACTTTTAACGATTATTCAGTTGAAGATCTTAGATTAAAAAATAAAATATGAAAAGCCACGGTATTGCGGCAATTATAAAAAAAGACAATAGATTTTTACTGCTTAAAGAAAGCCGTGATTTAATGTTTGGCCTCTGGAAACCGCCGAGCGGCAGAGCGGAGGAGTCTGATTTAGATGAAGAGGCGACTGTAATAAGAGAAGTCAGCGAAGAAGCCGGTTTGAAAGTTAAGCCAATTAAAAAACTTTGGACAACAAAAGCAGATACAAAAGTTAAAACAGTTTCGTTCTGGCTGGCTGAAATAATTGGCGGCGATTTAAAAATTGATGAAAGCGAAGCGTCTGAGTTTAAATGGGTGACGCCGGACGAGGCGCTTGAATTAAAATTATATCCCGGCACTAAAAAGTTTTTTGAAAAAGTAAAACAAGGAGAAATAAAAATATAATATGGAAGACATTTATCTTAAAATTTTTGAATTGGCTAAGCCTTATTATCAGAAAGGCCGCGCTTATAATATTCCGCACGTCTCATGGATGATGGGCGAAGCTGATAAAATTGCCGACATTGAACATTTGGATAAAAAAATATTACTTCCAGTTGTAATTTTGCACGATGTCGGATATTCGGTTATTAAAGATACGAATCCCAATATTAAAGATAAAGAAACAAAAAAACTTCACATGGCGGAAGGCGCTAAAATTTCAGAGAGTATTCTTCGAGAGATAAATTACAGTCCAGTCCTGACTGAAAAAATTGTACGTTATATTTCAGTCCATGACGCTTGGTTATTTGGTGACGATTCTCCTTTTCAAGAATGCGAGGAAATGGCTGTGTTTAATGATTTAGATTTTCTTTGGGTTACTTCTAGTTTCAACGCATTTGAAGCTACCGCCAAATCTATGCAGAAAACCCCGCAACAATTTTATGAATTTTGGATAAAAGATGAAAAGTTAACAAGACGACCTTTTTATTGTGAATACACAAAAAAACTTTGGGAAACATCAATCAATAAAATAAAACAACTTTTAGAAAGCAGATCGGTTTAATTTTTTTATGTTCAAAATACTTAAAACCTCAAAAAAATCTCGCGCGAGGGTAGGGAAGTTGAAAGTGGCGCATGGAGTTGTGCAGACGCCATTTTTTATGCCGATCGCGACAAAGGCCTCGGTTAAAACGCTGGACAGCGCGGATATTAAAAATCTCGGCGCGGAAATAATTTTATCCAACACTTATCATCTTTTGCTTCGTCCGGGAATGGAAGTAATGAAAAAAGCCGGCGGATTGCATAAATTTATGAATTGGGGCGGGGCGATTTTGACTGACTCGGGCGGATACCAGATTTTTTCGTTGGCCAAACAGAGAAAGATAACCGAAGACGGCGCGATTTTTCGTTCGCATATTGATGGCCGGCAATTTACTTTGACGCCGGAGCTTGCTTTGGAAATTCAAAAAAATTTAGGTTCTGATATTGCCATGATTTTGGATGTTTGCGCGCCATATCCCGCCTCGCGGAAAATTGTTGAGGAGGCAGTGCGTTTGACTACAAAGTGGGCAGAAAGAAGTAAAAATTACTCATTACCCGTTACTCATTACCCGTTACGCAAACAATTGATGTTTGGGATTGTGCAGGGCGGCGTTTACAAAGATTTAAGATTGAAGAGCGCCGAGGAATTGGTGGATTTGAATTTTGACGGATACGCGGTGGGCGGTTTGGCGGTAGGCGAGCCGCGCAAAGATATGTATAAAATTTTGGATTATGTTGTGCCTGAATTGCCAAAAGAAAAACCGCATTATTTGATGGGTGTCGGCCAGCCGGAAGAAATTGTTGAGGCCGTCCGGCGCGGGATAGATATGTTTGATTGCGTCCTGCCGACCCGGAATGCCCGGCATGGGTTGATTTATATTTTCAAGGGAAAGAAAGATAATTTTGGCCAGGGATTTTACGAAACTCTCCACATCACAAACGAAAAATTTAAAAATAACTTTTCGCCGCTTGATAAAAATTGTTCCTGTCCAACTTGTAAAAATTATACTCGCGCCTACTTGCGCCATCTTTTCATTGCCGGCGAGCCTTTAGCGGCGCGCCTCGCGACAATTCATAACGTCCATTTCTACTTGGAATTGATGAGAAAAATCAGGGCGGCGATTCGGGCAGGGAAATTTTAACTTGGGGTTTCTCTAAAAACGTTTTTTGTGCTAAAATAATTAAATATGCCCCGTAGTGAAACTTCGACAATTCGCCTTTAGCGAATAATGTTAGCAAAATTATGTGTCAAAGTTCATCGCGGAGCGTAAATAAATAAAATATAGAGGAGCCGAGACTTATTCGCGAGTCGAAGTTCTACTACGGGGTATGGTTCAAAAGGTGACAAGCGGTCTCATACGAGACGTGTTTCTGGATATTATCCGGGAAATTTTGTATTTCCCAATTTGGTGGTATACGAAGGGGCTTGCGATGGCGGCGAATTTTTCCTGGCAGAGAATAAAGAATATGGAAGTCCGCCTTGGCGTCAAAGTCTGGGCGGTAAATATTTTCAAACCGATGTTTGGCCAGCATGATATTGCCGGAGTGCTTATCAGTTTTTTCATGAGAATTTTTCAGATAATCGGCCGGACGCTGGTTTTGTTTTTATGGACCATGATTATGATCTTGGTCTTTTTTGTTTGGATTGTTCTACCGCTCTTCGTAGTTTTAGGAATTATTTTAAATTTGGCAGGATAATTTTATGACGCCTAACCAAAATATTTTAATTTGCCCCGCCTGCAATGGCAGCGGAAAAGTGGGAGCCGGAAAATGTCTGGCTTGCCAGGGATTTGGGGCGGGCCTTTGGCGAAATAGCAGATTTTTGTATTGGAATAAAATAATTACCAAGCGCGAACTGCAAAGAAAAAAGATAGAAAAATTTTTGAAAGTTGTCCTCGCCGGAGCTACCTTGATTTTTGGCTTGGGCGCTATTTTATTTTTAGGCTGGCGAATTTGGGAAGTCGGTTTTATTTCAATTTTTGACACTACTTTTTGGATTTCCGGGCGGCTGGAAGTAATTTTATTTTTATTATCTCTTGTCGGTGATTTTTATTTAGTTTACCAGTTTTCTTTGGAGCGGGCATTAACGGGAAAAGTGGAAAAGCGGGAATATTCGGAAAAAGTGGATGAAAGAATAAAAACGGCGCCGGTTGGGGAAATCACCGACTGGGCGGCTGTTCGGCAGTTGCCGGCAAAAGAAAAAATAAATGTGGCCAAAACTTTGAGCCAGGAGGCCGAGCACGCGCTCGTTGACGCTTGGAAAGCGGCCTTGAAATTTGGCCACGCGGAAGTTTTGCCGCTCCATATTTTTGGCGCGCTTCTTTTTTCCGGAAAATCGGCTGTGGTTTTCGGGCGGCTTGGCATTAATTTAAAAATTTTACAGGAAAAAATTATTAAACAATTAGGTGCGCTTCCCGTAAATTTGCCGGAACGAGGAGAACCCGCGCTTTCTTCGGCAGGGATTTTAGTATTTTTTGAATCATATTTTAAAGCATACGCCGCGCGCCGCGAACAAATTGATATTGCCGAACTTATTTTAGCGTCGGCCGAATCAGAAGAATTAATCCAAGAAGTTTTGTATTCCATGGAAGTTGATTTAGCGAAACTTAGAAACGTGGTGGAGTGGCTGAAAATTTCCGAACTTTTGCGGAAGAAATGGAAACAGGCGCGCGCCTTGGCGCGGCTTCGCCCGGGCGGAACAATGTCTCGCGCGATGACGGCCATGGCCACGCCGTATTTGGATCAATTCAGCCGAGATCTGACTTTAATGGCGAAGTTTGCGTATCTCGCGCCCTGTATTGACCGCGAAAAAGAAGCAGAAGAAATAATGAGAATTATTGAAGGCGGACACCAGAGCGTAATTTTAATCGGTCATCCCGGCGTCGGGAAAAATACAATTATTGAAGGCATTGCCGAAAGAATGCTTGAAGAAGATGTGCCAAAAATTTTACAGGATAAAAGATTGATCAGTTTAAATATTGGTCAACTTGTGGCAGGTGCGTCTCCAGCCGATGCCCAGGAACGGCTTTTGATTATTTGTAATGAAATTGCCCGCGCCGGAAATATTGTTCTTTATATCCAAGACATTGAAGGATTAATCGGCATAACCGCGGGGGCGGAGGAAAGCGTTGATCTTTCTCGCGTTTTGGCGGATGAACTTGCCAAGGGTTATTTCTTTGTTTTGGCAACGGCCACGCCGATGAATTGGAGCAGGCATGTTGAAGGTTCGCCTTTGGGCAATGTTTTGCAAAAAGTTGAAGTCCGCGAGCCGGAAATAAATGAAGCGATCCAAATTTTGGAAGCAAAAGTTGGCGGCGTGGAATATCAAAACAAAGTATTTTTTTCTTACGACGCTCTGGAAAAGGCCGTGACTTTGTCCGACAGGTATTTGCATGAAAGATTTTTGCCGGAAAAGGCCATAGAAATTTTGCGCGAGTCGGCGCACTATACGCGGAGTAAAAAAGGCGAAGGCGCGGTGGTCGCCGGCGAAGATGTAGCCGAAGTTGTGGCGCAGAAAACGAAAATTCCGGTAACGGCCGTGACCGAAGGCGAAACCGAAAAACTTTTGCGGCTGGAAGAAGTGATGCATCGTCGCGTTATCGGCCAGGATGAAGCCGTGAAAATGGTGGCCGCGGCGCTGCGGCGTTCTCGGGCCGAACTTCGCGAAGGCAAACGGCCGATTGCCAATTTCTTATTTTTGGGGCCGACTGGCGTTGGTAAAACTGAAACCGCGAAAACCGTGGCAGAAGTTTATTTTGGCAGCGAAGAAAATATGATTCGCCTTGATATGTCAGAATATCAGGATCAGGCGAGTATTTATAAATTAATCGGCGCGCCGGC
This sequence comes from Patescibacteria group bacterium, assembly GCA_041650995.1. Taxonomy (NCBI): domain Bacteria; species Patescibacteria group bacterium. The sequence continues at coordinate 358,653 of JBAZJZ010000001.1, read as the reverse complement.
AGGGGATTCATCAGGATTTTTAACTGAAGCAGTTCGGAAAAGTCCTTTTACTTTGTTGCTCCTGGATGAAATTGAAAAAGCCCACCCAGATATTTTAAATGTTTTTTTACAAGTAATGGATGACGGCCGCTTGACTGATAATCAGGGAAGAACAATTGATTTTACGAGCGTAATTTTAATCGCGACTTCAAACGCCGGCTCACCGGCGATTCAGGAGGGGATCAGGGGCGGATTATCAATTGAAGCGATTAAAGATCGCCTGATAAACACGGAGCTAAAACCGTATTTTCGTCCGGAATTTTTGAATCGTTTTGACGGGGTAATTGTTTATAAACCTCTCGCGGAAAATGAGATTGAAACAATCGCAGGTCTGATGCTTGACAAAATTAGCAAACAATTGGAAAATAAGCATGGAATTATTTTTGAGGCGACACCCGAAGCGGTTCGCGAACTCGCCAAAGCCGGCTTTGACCCGGTTTTTGGCGCGAGGCCTCTTCGCCGCGTAATTCAGGAAAAAGTGGAAGATGGTTTGGCAAATTTGCTTTTAACAAAACAAGTCGGCCGACGGGACAAAATTATTTTTGAAGTCGGTGGGAATTTTAAAATCGAGAAGGCGAGAGAATTATAAAATGAAATGCCATGTATTTTACTTCATTCATCGTCACTTTTTTGTTGGCGGTTTTTTTGACCGGGCTTGTCCGCCGGTTGGCTTTGAAGTGGCGCGTGGTTGACGAGCCGAATGAAACAAGAAAAATTCATAAAAAGCCAATGCCGCTTCTGGGCGGGTTGGCGATTTTTTTATCTTTTTTCGGAGTTTTAGTTTATTATATTTTTTTCTCCGACAAAGTTTTAGGTACGGAAATTTTTGCGAAAAATTTAATTGGCGTGTTTTTGGGCGGCGCGCTTTTGATGATTGGCGGATTTTTGGATGACAAATATAAATTGGCGCCAAAATATCAAATCATCTGGCCGATTGCGGCGGTGATTGCTGTAATTATAGGCGGCGTGGGAATTAGCCAGATCACCAACCCTTTCGGCGGACTATTACATCTTGATTCCTGGCAGAAAATTATTTTTTGGTGGGATGGTATTCCTTATAAAATTACAATCCTCGCCGATCTTTTCACTTTTATTTGGTTGATGGGAATGATGTACACGACAAAATTTTTGGACGGCTTGGACGGTTTGGTTTCCGGAGTTTCAACCATCGGCGCAATAATAATTTTTTTCGTCAGTTTAATGGCCGAAGTCGCCCAGCCGGGGACAGCGATGCTCGCGATAATTTTTGCCGGAGCTTGCGCCGGATTTTTAGTTTGGAATTTTAATCCGGCGAAGATTTTTTTGGGCGAGGGCGGAAGCCTGTTTACAGGATTTATTTTAGGGGTTTTATCCATCATTGCCGGCGGTAAAATCGCGACCACACTTTTGATTATGGGTTTGCCGATTTTGGATGCCGCGATTGTCATTTTACGGCGACTTTGGAGCCGGCCGAAAAGTTTGGTTTTGGCTGACCAAAAACATCTGCATTTTCGCCTGCTTCGCGCCGGGATGACCCAGCGCCAGGCCGTGCTTTCACTGTATTTTGTGACTTTGGCTTTTGGCACTTCAACTTTGATTTTAAAATCTGGGGGCAAAGTTTTTGCTTTGGTAGTTTTGGGAATTTTGGGCGTAGCCTGGACAGTTGTTTTGATAAAAGGCCGTCGGAACGAGCATAAAATAGGGGAGTAAATTTCCCCCTCTTAAGGTTGTAGTTTCCCCTCCTTTCCAAGGAGGGGATCAAGGGGTGGTTATGATCAAACTATTTAACCGCAAATCACAAAAGTTAACGCGTCGAAATCTTCGCAACCGTCCCACGTGTTCTGAAAAAATAATTTGGCATTATTTATGTGGGAATAATCTGGGCGGCTACAAATTTCGCCGGCAGCAAGGAATAGGGCCGTATGTTGTCGATTTCTATTGTCCGGAAGCTAAACTCGCGGTGGAAATTGATGGTGATAGTCATTATCAAATTGGAGCTGCGGAACACGACCGCGTAAAACAAGAATTTATTGAAAGGGCTGGCATAAGAGTTGTGCGTTTTACAGACAACGATGTGAGAGATAGTTTAGATAATGCTTTGGCAATAATTTTGCAAAAATTACGCACCACCCCCAACCCCTCCTCAGGGAGGAGGGGAAGAGTAGTCAATTCTTAAGGGGAGGGGTAAATTTGGTTAATTTAAAAGGAAAAATAGAGTGGAATGTATAAATCTGTCAAAAACTCTTGACAGATTGTTGTTTTTATGGTATACTAATTTGTTGACAATAAGATAAGTTGGTTTGAGAGAGACCCGCCGATTTGGCGGGAAACCACCCTAAATTATTTGTACAAATAATTTAATTTCGGGCGGATTCTCTCCTCGCCCGTTTTTGTTTGTCTAAATGACTTGAGGCGATGAGTATTCATCGATTCAAGCCAGGGCAGAAGCACGAGTTTCTGCTCGAGGGGCGCTGCCGGTCAAAAAGTCTCAAGGAGAGAGCCCGCAAGGGTCGACCGGGTCAGAGTGGGTTCAATTCCCACCAGCGCCACTGAAGAGATTTCCTAAACCGCATGGTGCGACAAGGGAATAGTTCATTGACCAGTCCGCCTTTGGCGGATGAAATAAGGAAGTAAAAACATAATGAATGGAAAAGTGGCAAGGACAGTAATCACGGTAGCGTCGTTCACGTTCGTCGTTTTCACGTTTTTCTGCGCGTTGCGCGGTTTTTGCCTGGAAGTTTCCCGAGCGGCTTCTCTCCACTGGCGGGGCGTGGTTGTTCAGCCGGTCATGATAAAGGATCAGGATGGCGACAAGATTCCAGATCGTTGGGACAACTGTCCTATTGATCCTAACCCCGACCAGTTCGATGCGGACAATGATGGCATCGGCGAACGGTGCGACCTGAACGATGAGAGATTCTGCAGGGATGAAGAGTGCCGGAATTCTTGCAGAGAGAAGTTTGGCTACTGTGACTACGGCATCTGCGAATGTGTGCCATAGCTTCCTTCCCAACGTCCTGGCTTCCAAAGTATGCCAGGAAAGTTCAACCATCCTAGGTTGAGCGGCTTGCAAGGTTTTGCAAAATCATACAGTAATGTGCGACAAGCAACCAAGCAAGTTTAGCGGAACCCACCACAATGAGTTCCGCCCTTTTTCGAGGGCATCACGAAAGTGGTACTTTCGAAGAGAGGAAGTTTTCTCGGCGCGCGAATCATCGCGTGTCCGGGACAAAGTTCTTTACAACAAGGAAGGAAAAAGGAGAAGAAGATGAAGAAGGCACTGAAGGCTCTCAGCAACTGGTGGCGCAATTGGTGGCTTGTGGGTGCGGTTTGCTTTTTCATGTTCGGCATGTTGAGCTTGGGTCTTCTGGCTCTGCTGGCAGACAAGCGCGCGGACAAGCAGCGGGACTCCGTGACGGTTCGGATTAACTCCAAGGATGAGCAGTCGGCCGAGATTTACATCTTTCACGCAGTCGATCCCGGTGATGCCTCGAACGGAGATGTGTCCTACGGGCCGGCCATGTTCGAGGTGCGGCTGACCAAGGCGCAGGCCTGCGGTCGCGCGGGAGGCGTCGAGGTCAATGCTCGACGTACCGACGGACGCTGGTACGGCGATCTGGGCATGCTCGACCGTCTCATGGTTACCGTTGACGGTCTCTCGGTGGAACCGGCAGTGATTCGCCATCCGTGGATCGGCGGCGAAGGCAATCTGTTGCTGACGCCGCAGATGCTTGGCTGCAGTTCGTAGCTCCTTCCAAACGTCCTGGCAAATTCAAACCAAAGTATGCCAGGAAAGTTCAACCATCCTAGGTTGAGCGGCTTGCAAAGGTTTGTAAAATCTCACACGCAAGTGTGCGACAAGCAACCAAGCGAGCTCCAGCGGAACCCACCTCAAAAATGAGTTCCGCCTTCTTTCGAGGGCATCATGCAAGTGGTGAGCTCGAAGAGAGGAAAGTTTCTCGGCCGCGAATATCTCGCGTGTCCGGGACAAAGTTCTTTACACTGCCCTTCATTGGGCAACAAACAAGGAAGGAAGGGGAGGGAGAGATATGATGACGCAGAGGTCGAAGAGAGCGGAGGTCGCGGCGATCGTCGTGGGATTGATTCTCGTCGGCATCGGTCTCGCGGCTTGGCTCTCGCAGTACTACACTTTCGATTTCGGCGGTACGAGCCAGCCTATCATCGACGAGCCGGCGGGTACGGAGGCGGTAGAAGGAGGGTGCCTCGTCTACGAGGACGGCCGTCTAGAGGAGGTGCCGGAGGGTTCGGTACAGACTTGTTCGGTGGATGGCGCGCGTGGCATTTGCGCAATCGGCATGAGCACCTGCCTGAACCGTGAGTGGACTGCCTGCAAGTCGCAATTCGTCTCGACCGAAGAGGACTGCAATAGGGTCGATGACGACTGCGACGGCACGGTCGACGAGGGCTGCTCGTAGTTCCTTCCCAACGTCCTGGCTTCCAAAGTATGCCAGGAAAGTTCAACCATCCTAGGTTGAGCGCTCGCTAAAGTTTTGCGAAATCACGCAGTAATGCGCGACGAGCAACTTAAGCGAGTTAGCGGAACCCACCTAAAAAATGAGTTCCGCCCTTTTTCGAGGGCATCACGAGAAGTGGTGCTTTCAAAGAAGGAGGAAAAGAGATTGTTCAGGTTGGCATTGGGAGTTTTGGTGGTAGGAGCGTACCTGTACATTCTCATGAAAGGAGTGCAAAAACTGGAACGCCGGCGGCTCATGGTTGTCGGTGGGGCAGAAGACGGAGCCGAGGGCAATGTTTTTCTGTTCATTGTCTTTTTCGCTTTCGTCGGGACCTTGCTGGTCCTCGGCGGGTAGAAAGAGAAGAAGATGCTCGAAGCAATCGGAACGATCGCGTTCTGGGTGATGATCGTTGCCTTCGGGGCGATGATCATCCTCCGCTGGGCGCAAGGTTCTCCAGGTGGAGCCTTCGTGTTCACGATCGTGGCTGTCCTCGCGGGAGGGGCGACGATCTACAGAGAGTTCTATCTGGCGTTGCCGAACGCCTGGTGGAGACCGGCCGCCAATCTCGGTGCCGTCCTCCTGAACGTCGTTCTGCTCGTCGCGGCGTACTTGGTGTTCGTCGCAACAAATCCTCGGAAGATCGGCTAGAAGGGAGAAAAATTGTGAAGATGGCATGGGAGATCGCTAGCACGGCGATTCTCGTCTCCACAGTACTTGTGGTCAGAATCGCCGACCGGATCACACCGCAGGCGACGGCCCGGCTCATGCAGCGGTACGAGCCGCAGCTGGACCAGTTCGTCCGGTTCCTGCTCGGCGAAAAGAAGGAGGTAGGCGTGAGATAGATAGCTGCCATCGCTTGACCGCAAGGTCAACGTTCGCCAGCCGCGCCCGAACGCGTCACCTGCGCAGTGGTGAGCCCAGAGGAAGCAGAGCCTCGGGGGAGTGAAAAGTTTATGCTTAGTAACTCCCCGCATTTTTCGAGAATGTCACCCGCTCAAATTAGTTAACATGAATTTCAGTCGGGTGGTGGCCTCAAAAAATGTTTGAACCCTGAAGCGAGTGAGTAAGCCTCGTTCAGCAAACAAATCTCTCTCTGTTTGTCTGGATATTCGAGGATTGCTCACTCACTCCAGGGTTTTTATTTAGCTTGCGATTTTATGATATTTTGGTACAATAATTAAAAGAATTATTTTGTCATTGCGAGGAGCGAATAAAATGAGCGACGCGGCAATCCCATAAATGAGATTGCTTCGCTAAGCTCGTAATGACATTGAATGTTATGGAACGTTTTTATTCGGTCATTTTTATCGTAATTTTGGCGGCGGCGGGATTTTTAAAAGTAGGCCAATACGTCGAAGAACACGGCTCAGTAATTATTGATGATGTAAAAGTTAAAGTGGAAATCGCTGATGAGCCGATGGAAATGGCAAAAGGTTTAAGCAACCGTAAAAGTTTGGATAAAAATCATGGAATGCTTTTTATTTTTGCTACCCCCGGTCAGCCGGCATTTTGGATGAAAGATATGAATTTTTCCATTGATATTATTTGGATTAAAAATAATGTAGTTGTTGATATCGCGCCAAATCTTCCGGTTACGGCCGCGGAATTTTTATCAACCTACACACCGAGAGAACCAGCTAATTATGTTTTAGAAGTCAACGCCGGGTTTGCCGCGGAGCACGGGATAAAAATAGGAGATAAGGTGGATATTAAAATTTAGAAAAATATGCATAGGATTGAGATACTCGGAGTGGAGGAAGAAAGAAGTATAGAGGGGAAAGATTTTTTAAAAATTAAAGAAGCAATGGTTGATTTTCTCCAGCGCGAATTACGTCAAACCAAAAATTTTGGAGTGTTTAATGAACAGAGCGGGAAAGCGAGGCAGCAGAGTATTGAAAATCTGGAAGGAGTTATTAATTCCTTAAAAAGAGGGCAGCTTTCGTTAGCTAGAGAATATTTCGCGGCGCTTGTAGGGAGAAAGGAACGGGCGGCACTGCAAATGGCCAGGGATTTGCGCGAGGCAATAGCAGCCGCGAAGCCAAAGGTAGACAAACTCAATAAAGAAAGCGCGCGACTTCTTGGGGAATTGGAAAGGGCTAAGCGAGAGGAAAATTTTAAAAGAGCCCAGACTATCCTTAAGGAGATTGGTAATATAGATGATGCTATCGGAAGAGTTGGTCAAGGACAGGAAGAAATAAGGCAAGATTTGAAAAGAGCCCAGGATGATCCGGATCTGAATCAATTTAGAAGTTTTGTCGCGGCGATCGACAAGGAGCTGGGAAAAGGGCGTTAGGAAAACTGGAAGAAGTTGACAGTTTTTTAAATAGATGTTTTAATAGTTGAATGTTAATTTTTTAATACTCAAAAATAAATTATGTTTGCAGTAATTAAAACAGGCGGAAAGCAGTATAAAGTTAAAGAAGGGGATATTTTAAAAATCGAAAAAATCGGCGGAGCAGCCGGCGATAAGATTGATTTTGAAGTTTTGCTTTTGGCTGACGAAGACGGTAAGGATGTAAAAGTTGGAAAACCGACGGTTTCTGGGGCGAAAGTTTCCGGAGAAATTTTAGAGCAAGGCCGGGCAAAAAAGTTGAACATCATAAAGTACAAACCAAAAGTTCGTTATCGCCGAAAGAATGGCCACAGACAGATGTTCACGAAAGTAAAAGTTACGAGTATAAAATAATAAAATAAAAATCAGCCCAAACGCGGCTGATTTTTTTAATTCTTTTATATTTCTTTTCTTCCTTTCAGAGCGTCGGAAACAGTCACTTCGTCAGCGTATTCAAGGTCGCTTCCCATGGGAAGCCCGCGGGCGAGGCGAGTGATCTTTATATTTTTACCGAATGACTTCATGAGTTTTGTGAGATAAAGCATAGTTGTTTCGCCTTCCAAATCAGGGTTAAGGGCCAGAATTATTTCTTTAATTTTTCCATTGCCATTTTGGATACGGGTAACCAGTTCTTTAATTTTTAGCTGGTCTGGAGTAATGCCGTGAAGCGCGTCTAAAACTCCACCCAAAACATGATAAGTCCCGTTATGGATGCCGGTATTTTCAATAACCGGTAAATCTTGATGCTCGGCTACAACGCAAATTGTTCCGTGGTCGCGTCTCAAATCGCCGCAGATTGCGCAGGGATTTTTTTCAGAAAAGTTTTGGCAGACACTACAAGTCGCTAGAACATTTTTTAAAGACCCAAGCGCCACCGCGAATTTTTCCACTTCTGCTTTCGGTTGTTTTAACAAATAAAAAACAAACCGGAGCGCGGTTTTGGGGCCAACGCCCGGCAAACTAGAGAAATGATCGACGAGATTTTGTAGTGATAAGGGGAATTTAGACATTGTTGAAGTAACCAGTAACGTGTAATCAGTAACCAGTAATTTTTAAAATATTCAATTTACGCGTTACCCGTTACTAACTATTGCTGTTCTTCCGCGCGCCGTTCCAAATTTTTAAAACTGACCCGGTTTTCATCAAAGAAGAGATTGACGATTCCGGTCGGGCCGTTTCTGTGTTTGGCAATGTGAATTTCGGCGATGTTTCTTTCTTCCGGAGTTATTTCGCGGAAGTTGCGGTCCATGGCTTTGCGATAAATAAACAAAACCACGTCGGCGTCCTGTTCGATTGAGCCCGATTCGCGGAGATCCGCGAGTTTCGGGATGGCCGGGGAACGCGCTTCCACGGCGCGGGATAATTGAGACAAGGCAAGCACGGGGATATTTAATTCTCTAGCAATACCTTTTAGCGAACGCGTGATTTCCGCGACTTCTTGGACGCGGTTGTCGGCTTTTTGCGAACGGGATTCCATCAATTGCAAATAGTCAATAATCAGAAGACCCAAACCGTTTTCAATTTGAAGCCGTCGGGCTTTAGTCCGGATTTCCATTATATTTGAAGTTGCCGAATCGTCAATAAAAATCGGGGCTTCGGAAAGAGTTCCCATGGCGTGGCCGATACGCGGAAAATCATCGTCTTCATCACGGTCGGACAGTTTGCCCGTGCGCATTTTCCAAAGATCCACCCCGGCTTCGGAACAGAGTAGGCGGTCAACAAGTTGTTCTTTTGACATTTCCAAGCTAAAAATACCGACCGGGACTTTTGCTTTGGTAGCGACATTTCGCGCGATATCCAAGGCAAGCGAAGTTTTACCGACGGAAGGGCGGGCGGCTAAAATCACAAGATCCGATTTTTGAAGCCCAGCCAAGAGATTATCCAAATCATGGTAGCCGGTCGTGAGGCCTCGGAGTTTTCCTTTTTCCCGATGCAATTCGTCAATGCGATCAAAGGCTTCGGTTAAAATATTTTTAATCGGGATGAAAATTTGTTTTAAATATTTTTGGGAAACGGAAAAAAGTTTTTGTTCAGCTTTATCCAAAACAACCTCCACGTCTTCTTCTTCGTTGTAGCCAAGTGAGGTGATTTCTCCGGCTGCGGTTAGAAGCCGTCGTAAAGTCGCTTTTTTCTGGACAATATTGGCGTAATGGACAACGTGCGAGGCGGTCGGGACGGAATTAGCGAGAGTCATCAAATAACTTCTTCCGCCGATCATTTCCAATTTGTCGCGTTCTTCAAGTTTTGAAGTTAAACTTAAAATATCAATCGGCTCATGGCGACCGAAAAGATCCAAGATCGCTTCATAAATCACGGCGTGGCTTTCTTTATAAAAATCTTCCGTCCGGACAATATCGGCAACGCGGATGACAGAATCTTTATCAATTAAAAGCGCTCCCAAAAGAGATTGTTCGGCTTCAATATTTTGCGGAGTGATTTTTTCGGTAGCCATAGTTGGCAATTTAGGTTCTTAAATCTTAGATGATTTGGGGGAAAAAGGCAAATGGATTTTTGCACATTTTGTCCACGTTTAAAAATAGCCTTATTTTGAGTTATAATTTCGTTTATGTTATAATGTTCTAAACTATTAGAACTAATTTTAGAGAGTTATGAATAAAAGATTTTTTCATGCCATCGCCATGATGGTTGGCATGATCGTAGGAGTGGGGCTTTTTGGCGTGCCTTACGCCGTGGAGAAAGTGGGCTTTGCTCTTGGCGCCACTTATATTTTTATTTTGGGCATGCTTCTATTGCTTGTGCATGTTCTCTATGGTGAAGTAGCTCTCCGCACCGAAGGGAAACATCGGTTGGTTGGTTATGCGGAAATATATCTTGGGAGTAAGGGAAAAATAGTAGCGGCTCTGGCGCAAATTTTTTCTTTTTACGGCGCGCTTATCGCCTATATAATTATTGGCGGACAATTTTTACACCTGCTTCTCTCGCCGGTTTTTGGCGGAACGATTTTGGCTTATCAAATCGGATTTTTTATTGTTACGTCGCTCACGGTCGGAGTCGGCCTTCGCCTCGTGGCGCCGATTGAATTCGCGATGACAATGTTTCTTCTGGCCGTAGTAGCGATAATTTTTATTTTTGGTCTGTCTTACGTTTGGTATCCAAATTTATTTGTCATGAATTTGAAAGAAATATTTTTCCCTTACGGCGTGATTTTATTCGCCCTAGGTGGGGCGGCGGCAGTTCCTGAAATCAGAGATTTGCTACGTGGCCAGGAAAAGAAAATGAAAAAGGCGTTGATCTGGGGCACGGCAATTCCGATTGTCATTACAATTCTTTTTTCTTTCGTGGTAATCGGGATCAGCGGAGAAAATACCACGTCAGAAGCAATCAGCGGTTTAGTCGGGCCGCTTGGAAGCAATATTGTTCTCTTTGGCGCGATTTTCGGTTTTTTGGCTATTACTACTTCTTTTCTTGTTTTGGGACTGAATCTCAAAGAGATTTTTAAATTAGATTACAAGGTGAATGGCTGGCTTTCCTGGCTTTTGGCATGCCTGGTTCCATTTATAATTTTTCTTTTGGCTCGACCGGAATTTATTTCTGTCGCTGCTTTTACCGGCGCGGTGCTCGGAGGAATCGAGGGGCTTTTGATAATTTTGATTTGGCTCAAGGCGGAAAAAGAAGGGAAAAGAACTCCGGAATATAAAGTTAAAATTTCCGAATGGGTCTTGAGTCTGGTGGCGTTTGTATTTATTTTGGGAATTATTTATAAAGTAATTTATCCTGAATTCTAAAGAAAAATTTTGTGGCTTCGGATTTAAAAAATTATCGGGTAAAAAGAAAATTTTCCGTTACTTCTGAACCAAGGGGTGAAATTAAAAAAACCGGCCAAAGTCGGTTTGTTGTTCAAGAGCACCACGCGAGACACTTGCATTATGATTTTCGTCTGGAAATGGATGGAGTTTTAAAATCTTGGGCTGTGCCAAAGGGTCCGCCGGAGGTCGCGGGAGTAAAGCGGTTGGCGGTGCAAGTTGAGGATCATCCGGTTGAATATATTGATTTTGAGGGCGTAATTCCCGAGGGCCAATACGGCGCGGGAAAAGTGTTGATTTGGGACAAGGGGAAATTTATTTTGAAAGAGAAAAATACCAAGGCCATGAAAATTGAAATGTATGGCGAGAAATTGAAAGGCGATTATGCGCTGGTAAAAATGGAAGGGAAAAATTGGCTACTATACAAAATTTAAGAGAATAAAAAACACGTCTCGAGGGCCGTGTTTTTAGAATTATTTTTTTGCGATGTTCACGACATTTTGCAAGAGCATTGCCACGGTCATTGGTCCAACGCCTCCGGGAACGGGCGTAATCCAGCTGGCCTTCGCGGCTACTGATTCAAAGTCAACGTCGCCGACCGTTGTGCCGTCATCCAGCCGAGTTGTTCCGACATCAACCAAAATCGCGCCGGGTTTTATGGCGTCGGCAGTTATAATTTTTGCTCGGCCAAGCGCCGAGATAATGATATCGGCGTCGGCAATTTCTGTGGTCAATGTTTCCGGGGCGATGATGGTTTGGATATCATTACCTGTTAGAATTTTTTCCAGCGGTTTTGCTAGAATTTCGCTGTTCGCCAAGATGGCGATTTTTTTATTTTTTAATTCCACGCCGGTTGATTCAATCAATTTTAAAATTCCAGAGACGACTGGTGGAATAATTTCCGGCGCGGCAGAAATAAGTTTTTTAATATTTTCCGGATGAAAACCATCGGCGTCTTTTTTTGGATCAATCGCGGCGATGATTTTACTTTCGTCGTAGCCGCCTGGCAGGGGAAGCTGAACCAGGATTCCGTGGATATCCGGCCGGGCGTTTAGTTCCTGAATTTTCATAGTAATTTTTTCTTCTGGCTCAGTGGCGAAAAATAAATATTTTTCAAAATGAATGCCAGCTTCGGCGGCGGCTTTTTCTTTAAGGCCAACATACAAATGCGAGGCCGGATCAGCCCCAACTAAAATCACGGCCAAACCGGGTGTAATTCCCGATTCAGCGATTTCTTTTTTTATTTCCACGCGGATTTCCGCGGCGATTTTTTTGCCATCAATTATTTGAGCGGGCATATCCTTGACATTTTTTTAAAATCATGTTAAGTTTTCTCGGAAAGGAGGACAGAAATGGGTGAGAAGAAAAGCCTGATTAGGCGTGTGTGGCAAGTGGCGGATTTCCTCATTCCCTACATCGGGATATTCGGGTGGATTATCTATCGGCACTTCACCGTAGGTATTACGGAATACGTGCGGCCAGTTGAGCTGATCATTGTTTCACTCTTGATCGCTAGCATGGCCAAGCCTCGTATGAAGTAGCCGGGCGCCTCTACTACAAAACAGTCAGCCCCGGATAGATCGGGAACTTCGTCACAAGTCCGTGAACACTTTCGCGGACTTCTTTTTTTACATTTTCATCGGAAATATTTTTTATAATTTTTACAATCATTTCGCCAACTTTTTTCATTTCATCTTCTTTCATGCCGCGAGTAGTCAAGGCTGGGGTGCCAAGACGAATGCCGGAAGGATCGGTCGGTTTTCTAGTGTCAAAAGGAATCATGTTTTTGTTGACATAAATTTCCACTTCGCCCAGCGCGTCTTCAACTTGTTTTCCTCCGAGGCCGGTCTCGGAGAGGTCAATCAAAATCAGATGATTATCCGTGCCGCCGGAAACTAATTTTAATCCGCCGCCAAGCAATGTCTCCGCCAGAACTTTGGCATTTTTTACAATTTGTTTTTGGTATTCAATGAAATCCGGCTGGAGCGCTTCGAGAAAGGCCACGGCTTTGGCGGCGATTATATGTTCAAGCGGACCGCCTTGCATTCCCGGGAAAACGGCCGAGTCAATTTTTTGCGCCAGATTTTTTTTATCTTCCGGGCGCAGGCGGTCGGCAATTTTTGATAAAATTAAAGCGCCGCGCGGACCGCGTAAAGTTTTGTGAGTCGTGGTCGTCACAACGTCGCAAACGGGAATTGGATTAGGATGAATTTTCGCGGCAACGAGTCCGGCGATATGAGCAATGTCAGCCATTAAATACGCTCCAACTTCATCAGCAATTTTTTGAAAAGCGGCAAAATCAATCTCGCGAGGATAAGCCGAAGCTCCAGTCAAAATCAGGCGCGGTTTTTCCCGAAGCGCGATTTCTTTGACTTCATCCATATCAATTCGGCCGGTATCTTTGTCCACCCCGTAAAAAACAACATTATAAAATTTTCCAGAAAAATTTACAGGCGAGCCGTGCGAAAGATGTCCGCCGTGCGCCAAGTTCATGGCTAAAATTTTGTCGCCAGGATTCAAAAGCGCCAAATAAGCCGCGGCGTTGGCCTGGCTGCCGGAGTGCGGCTGGACATTGGCATGCTCGGCGTTAAAGATTTTTTTTGCGCGGTCAATGGCCAGATTTTCCGAGACGTCAATAAACTGATTTCCACCATAATAACGTTTGCCAGGATAACCCTCGGAATATTTATTGGTGAGTGGCGTGCCCATGGCTTCCAAAACTGCGCGGGAAACGATATTTTCCGAAGCGATCATTTCGAGACCAGACCGCTGGCGGTTAATTTCATTTTCAATCGCGTTTGCGATTTCGGGATCGAATTTTGATAAAAAAGACATAGTTGTATTTGTCATGCCCGACCCACAATGTCATTCCCGCGAAAGCGGGAATCCAGATCGCTGGATCTCCGGGTCAAGGCCACTTGTGGCTTTAAATTGAGGATGACAAAGAGTGTAGTCATTGAATTATTTTATTATATAAATCTTCCCATTCGGGATTAATTTTTTCAATTAGTGCAAGTTTCCATTTTCTATTCCATTTCTTGAGTTGTTTTTCTCTTTGAATAGAGCTTACAACATTGGGCGTTCCCTCGTAATACACCAATAGGTGTATGTTATACTTTTTAGTAAATCCATCTGCTAAATTATGTTTGTGTTCGTAAACTCTGCGGGTTAAATCATTTGTTACTCCAATGTATAGCGTACCATTTCGTCGGTTTGTCATTATATAAACATAATAATTTTTCATAAAACTGGATTCCCGCTTTCGCGGGAATGACAAGGATGGGTGTTTTTATTTTACATCTCTCCTTGACAAAAAGCAAAAAAAGTTAGAAAATTTTATATTCGCCTGAAACGAGCGATAGAAGGAGGGTTGAGGGATGGAACAGAGTGGATACACGCTACAACGGCGTTACTATGGCGGAGGAATCGGCGCCATTCTGGGGCTCCTGTTTCTCGTTTTCGGTTGTGGCGGAAGTTTGTCAGAGCCAACTGATCCGGTTACAGTCGAGGTAGTTACCTGCGAACCAACACTTGGCGGAACTGCCGGACAGTACTACCAGCTGGCTGCTTGGCGGACAGAAGTCGGAATCTGCGAGGCAGCGATGTCGGAAGTTGGTGCAAGACAAGCCGTGAGAAATGCTGCCGAGCGCGACGTGAGTCGTCTCGGTGCGGAGTTCGACGTTTACCACGCGGCGGGACGGACTGACTGTTACTGCGGTCCAGTCTGCCTCGAGATAACTAAGTTCCTGGAAGAGGCAAGGCAGAACGGTTTTTTCTGCCGGCCATGAGAGGAGGGGCGATGAAGAAAATTTACGCGATTCTCTTGGCTGCGTTCGTTGGTTGCACTGCCAAAACCGAGGTGGTTCGACCGAGCGCCGACGCGGTTCTAGCGCTGCATCTGCATATTTCGATAGCGCGCATGGAGGCGGCCTCTTGTCAGGGCATCGGGTTGTCCTCTGAAAAGAGAAGAGCAATTATACGTAACGCCCTTCAGGATTTACAGCGCTTACGCGAGGAGTTCGGCGCCTACATTGAAAGGGGGCGGAGCGATCCGTATTGCGGCTCGGTCTGCGAGGAAATGTTGGATTTTCTCGAAACGGCGGAAGACAACGGTTTTCTTTCTTGCCGTAATGAGTGACTCCCGTGAAGTGAAATTCCCGGGAGTTTTTTATTTCAAAAACCCACCGGTTAGGCGGGCTTTCTTTATAAATTTTTTGTCACGTAAGTTCCGTCTTTTTGATATCCAATTTTTTTGTAGTATTCACGGACGCCGACGCCGGAGATGACGGCCATTTTTTTTACGCCTGATTTTCGCGCGATTTTTTCCGCTTCGGCCATTAATTTTTTTCCCAGTCCAAGATGCTGTGTCGCGCCGGGAGATTTTTTATCAATTGGAACAAGATGACCGTAAGTGTGCAATTCACGGATAAGCGCTGCATTTTTTAACTCTGGTAAAATGGGATCGGTTTTTAAGTTAGGAATTCGTAATCTGACAAAAGCGTAGAGTATTTTTTTATCTGGCGAATCAAAACTTATAAAATATTCCGTGCCGTCTGATGCCAGATATTTTTTTACGGATAGTTTAGGAGCAGAGTGTTTGAGATTTTTTTGGTGGCCGACTTCCCGGCAGCGGATGCATTTGCATCGTAGCCCGCGTTGCGCCATTTCCGCGGTAACAACTTCGCGCAGATTAGAAACTTTATTTCCCGCGGCAATGCTTGGGCTCGGGATGTCGCGGATTAAACGATTCACGCGGACGTAAGGCGGGAGAAATTTTTTAATATTAATGAGCAGCTCCACGAGTTGTTTTTCTGTGTATGGTTTATATTTCCCCTGTTTCCACCATTTATAAATTTCTGAATCGCGCGTCACAACGCAGGGATAAATTTTAAGCATATCCGACTGGAAATCTGGATTCGTAAAAATTTCGCGGAACATTTTAAAATCTTTAGCTAGTGTGGAACCTGGAAGATTGGGCATCATGTGATAACAAATTTTAAAGCCAGCGTCTTTTAGCAATTTCGTGGCGCGGATAGTTTCGGCGACATTGTGCCCGCGGCGGTTTCGCTGTAAGATAGAATTGTAAATGCTTTGGACGCCGAGTTCAACTCTTGTGGCTCCAAGTTCGCGCATTCGCTTTATTTCAACGGGTGTAATATAATCAGGGCGGGTTTCAAGAGTAATGCCGATAATTCTGTGTTTGGCAGTTTCGTTTATTTTTTGCGCCGAGGCAAGTGAAGAAGATTTTCTGCCGTTCGCCCCGTCAAAACATTTTTGGATAAACCATTTTTGGTAGCGGTCGGGCAGAGCAGACCAGGTTCCGCCGATAACAATCAATTCCAGTTTGTCGGTGGGGTGTCCGTTCATTTCCAAAACCTTAATTCTCCCGGCAACTTGTTTTTGGGGATCAAAATTAAAAGTGATGGCGCGCATTACAGCCGGTTCGTTGGAAAGATAAGATTTTGGCATGTTTTTTTCTGTTGGGCAATATGCGCATTTTCCAGGACAAGGATAGAATTTTGTTAAAACGGCAATGGGCGCGACGCCGGAAATTGTCCGCACTTCGCGTTTTTTCAAAAGCAATTCCAGCCGTTCGTCGCGTTTAATTTTTTTCTGCCGCAAAAGTTTTTTATAAATTTTAAAAATATCAGCGGAGAGAGGCGGCGGTAATTTAAATTTACCCGCGGTCTGGCGTTTAATCTGCGCCAAGTCGGCACGGCTTTCTGGCCGTGATTTGATAATTTTTTTAGTGATGGTTTCGATGGTGTTCATCTGACTTTATATTTTATTCCCTGAACGAACGAAGTGAGTCGAAGGGCCTTCGACAAGCTCAGGCAATAATTAAAATGAAAAAAGAAGTCGCGGGAAAAATATTAAATAAAGTTAAGACTGATTACGCGATTATCGCGCCTCAGTTTTCGGCAAAAAGACAAAAATTTTGGGATGAGATGCGTGATTTTGCCGAAAGTTTAGGGTCGGGCGATCGTGTGCTTGATTTGGGTTGCGGCAATGGAAGATTGTACGAGGTTCTAAAAGATAAGTCAATCGATTATACCGGCGTTGATAATTCGTCAGAACTTTTGGATCTTGCTAAAAAAAGATGGGGTGAAAACGCATCTCGGAAATTTTTATTGGGCGACGCGATAAATTTGGATTGGTGGAAAGGTGAAAAATATAACGTGGTTTTTTTGATTGCCACTTTGCACCACATACCATCCCGGGATTTGCGCAAGAAAGTTTTGGAAAATGTCGGCCGGGTTCTTGCGCCAAACGGCTTTTTAATTATGACCAACTGGGCACTATTCCGAAAAAAATACCTGATGCTTGTCACGAAAAATATTATTTTAAAATTATTAGGCCGGAGCGATTTGGATTTTGGCGATGCCTCGGTTCCTTGGAAGAGTTCTGAAACCGGTAAGGTTATGGCCGAACGCTATGTTCACGCTTTTACTTTACGGGAATTGAAACGTCTCGTCAAAGAATCAGGCTTTGAAATTTTAGAAAATTTTTATTCAATTGATGATAAAAAAGCGCATTTTTGGAACGGGAAGAATATTGTCACAATCGCGAAAAAGTGATAGGATGAAAAATCAAAATAATATTGTCATCCCCGACCTGATCGGGGATCCAGTTCCTATTCCTGGATTCCCGCTGGAGTTTACCCCGCACTTGATGCGGGGCGAGAATGACAGTCTGTGAGAGATGAATTTAAAAGATTCCAAGAAAATTTATTTCATCGGCATAAAGGGCGTAGGCATGACCGCGATTGCCCAAGTTTTTAAATTGCGCGGAGCGGAAGTTACTGGTTCCGATACGCATGAGAAGTTTTTTACTGACGAAGTTTTGGCGAAAAATGGAATAAAATTTTATGAAGGATTTGATGCAAAAAATTTAGCGGCGGAAAAACCGGATTTAGTAATTTATTCCACGGCTTATACTGAAGAAAATCCGGAATTGGCCGCGGCGCGGAAAAGTGGAGTTGCGATTTTAAGTTATCCGGAGGCGCTCGGACAAATTTTGAAAGAAGGTTTTGGGATCGCGATTTCTGGCACGCACGGAAAAACGACAACCACGGCAATGCTCGGATTTGTTTTGCGGGAATTGGGCGCGGATCCAACGGTGATTGTTGGTTCGGCGGTGCCGCAACTCGGAGGAAACGCCCGGGCTGGCGGAGGAAAGTATGTTGTTATTGAAGCTGATGAATATCAAAATAAATTTTTGTATTTTGATCCGCGGGCAATAATTTTGACGAGCGCGGAATATGATCATCCGGATTTTTTCAAAACTCCAGAAGAATATAATGATGCTTTCAGAAAGTTTGTGGAAAAAATTCCAGTAGACGGATTTTTGGTAGCGTGCGGGGATGATAAAAGTGTTTTAGAAATTTCTAAGTCGGCAAAGTGTAAAATAATTTCCTATGGATTGACAGCTGGCGACTGGCGAGCAGAGAATATTTTAGCGCGCGTCTGCGGAATGGAATTTGAAGTTTTGGAATATGGCGAATCGCATGGGATTTTTAAAATTCAGTTATTCGGTAATCATAATGTGGCAAACGCTTTGGCGGTAATCGCCACGGCGAGAGAGTTGGGTTTTGATTTAGAAAAAATTCGCGAGGCATTAGAAAAATTTTCAGGCGCGGTTCGGCGGTTTGAAATAAAAGCAGAGGCGGGCGGCGTTTTAGTGATTGACGATTACGGTCATCATCCAACAGAAATTAAAGTAACGCTTGAAGCGGCGCGGCAAAAATATCCTGGCCGGCGAATTTGGTGCGTTTTCCATCCGCACACTTTTACAAGAACTAAAGCGTTGCTTTCTGATTTTGCAAAATCATTTGGCGCGGTTGATAAAACAATTGTGATTGATATTTATGGTTCGGCGCGCGAAGTCGCCGGCGGAGTAAGTTCCGGCGAGCTCGTTGAATTAATAAAAAAAGAGGGCAAGGATGCTCTCTATATTTCGACTATTTCTGAAGCGGCGGAGTTTTTGGCGAAAGAAGTGAAAAGTGGAGATGTGGTAATCACAATGGGCGCGGGAGACGTTTGGCGAGTTGGAGAATTGTTGTTGAAAAAATTAGTATAGTGGCGTTTTGCCGCAATGAGGCGAGTCTTGGACATAAGTCGGAAGACAAATTCCGGAAATTTCTTTGCGCAATTGGCGCATTATTTTTTTACCTTTTTTTATTGAAACCCAATATTTTTTTGTGCCTCGTGCCGGATCACATTGGTGCAGATAATAAGGTTTGATACCGAGTTTCACGAGTCCGTAAAATAATTTTTTTAAAGTTTCGGCGTTGTCGTTTACGTCGCGAAGTAAAACCGATTGAGAGAGAAGGGGAATGCCGACTACTTTGAATTTGGCGGCGGCTTCCCTAAATTTCGGCGTAATTTCTTTCGGGTGATTTATGTGAACAACAACCCAAAGCGGTTTTGATTTTTTTAAAATGGCCGCTAATTTTTTTGTGACACGTGAGGGTAGAGTAACTGGGATCCGGGTGTGAATTCGCAGCAGCCGAACATGCGGAATGGCGTGAAGTTTTTTTAAAATATCCGACAAAGTTTTATCATTCAAAAATAAGGGGTCGCCGCCGGACAAAATTACCTCGCGTATTTTTTTATCTTTTTTAATATAATCAATTGCCGCGGCCATTTCTTTTTCGGAAAGCCGTCCGTTTTTGCCATCAACAAGATTTTTTCTAAAACAAAAAGAACAACGCGAGGGACAAGCGAAGGTTGGACAAAAAATCACGCGGTCAGGATATTTATGGACAATCCCTCGAACCGGCGAATATTTTTTTTCGGCCAACGGATCGTCGGACTCAGGTTTTTTATGATTCATGATATTTAAAGTTTATAGAAGATTGTGATTTAAGACAAGCTTAAAATTCTTGACAATTTTTTAAAATCATGTTAGTTTATAAAGTCAGTTAGTGGATTGGCATTCGGGTAGAAAGAGAAAAACCCATGGACATGACCTCGTTGGTGGTTGGCGCCTTGGTGGGTATTTGGAGCACATGGCTGGTCTTCATGTTGACCGGCCGCACTGATCTTTCTCTTCGGCGCGGTCGTCGTCTCTACGCGGGATCTGTTGACGACGAAAGCAGAGAAAACGTTCGCTGCAACCTGAACCCGTCCGACAAGGCGCATGAATGCGGCGGGGGAATGTTCGAATTCTCTCTGGCCAAGGACAGGGCTACGAGGATCCCTCTCTTTCGCGTCCAGACGATTATTGTGGGCTGGCTTTGCCCCGCTTGCGGTGAGTTTGTTCTCGAGAAAAAGCCGGACCAGAGCGACAGACAGTACGAAGAATCCCGACGAGAGGCAGGGGAGGTGCTCAAGAAAATTCTCGCCTTCTTCCCGAAGAGCGAGCCACGCGAAGACAAGGAGTGAAGTACGCCCGCATCGGTCAATTCCGGTTCATCTGGAGTTCGGCTGGTGCGGGTTTTTTTATTTAAGACAAAATCCCGACTAAAGTCGGGACTCCAATTTCAACGGACTCCTCACTTTAGTGAGGACTTAATTAACACCCTAAAGGGTGTCACTCCCCAATAACGGACTGACAGCCTTTAGGCTGTTATAATGGACTCCAATTTCAACGGACTCCTCACTTTAGTGAGGACTTAATTAACACCCTAAAGGGTGTCACTCCCCAATAACGGACTGACAGCCTTTAGGCTGTTATGATGGTCTTGTATTTACTTGTTATTTTTGGTAAACTTTATTAGAAATATGATTAAAGAATTGCGGGAAAAATTGGGCGAGGAAGTTTTGGAAAATGAACCCCTATCCAATCACTGCACTTTTAAAATCGGCGGACCGGCCAGATATTTTTTTGTCGCAAAAAATTCTGAGGAAATTGTAAAAGCGGTAAAGGCGGCGAAAGATTTGGGTTTGAAAATTTTTGTTTTGAGTGGCGGAAGTAATGTGCTTTTCGCGGATATAGGTTTTGATGGTT
The DNA here is from genome assembly GCA_041650995.1 of Patescibacteria group bacterium. NCBI lineage: Bacteria > Patescibacteria group bacterium. The sequence continues at coordinate 338,113 of JBAZJZ010000001.1, read as the reverse complement.
TAATAATTAAAATACAAAATACAAAATACAAAATACAAGACACTAAAATTGAAGTCGAGGCCGGAGTGAAACTCGCGGAAATTGTAAACGCGGCGGCGGAAAATGGTTTGAGCGGACTGGAATGGGCGGCGGGGATTCCGGGAATGGTCGGCGGGGCGGTGCGGGGAAATGCCGGAGCGTATGGAAAGGCGACGAGTGACGCGGTAGAAGAAGTTGAAGTGTTAAATCAAAAATTGAAAGTTGAAAAATATAAAAAAGAAGATTGCAAGTTTGGTTATCGGGAAAGTATTTTTAAAAAAGAAGGAGGGATTGTTTTGAAAGTGGTTTTTAAATTAGTTCCGGGTGATAAAAATAAAATTAAAGAAGAGATGGATAAAATTTTCGCGGCGCGGGACGGGAAAATTCCGACTGATGCAAGCGCCGGATCTTTTTTTAAAAATGTGGAAGTGACGGAGGAGATTATAAAAATTATCAAAGAACATACGCACGAAGATGTGCCGACCGACTACATTCAAAAAGGAAAAATTCCCGCTGCTTGGTTTATTGAGCAATGTGATTTAAAGGGAAAGCGGATCGGTGGAGCGAAAATTTCCGAAAAGCACGCCAATTTTATTGTGAACGCGGGGAGCGCGACGGCGGCTGATGTCATTGCCCTCGCGAGTTTGGTAAAAATGAAAGTCCGCGACGAGACTGGCGTGCAATTGCAGGAAGAAGTGGAGTATGTTGGATTTTAGTGATGATTGAAAAGTGTTATAATGCTTTAATATAAATTTATTGCTATTTTATGAAAATTACTTTAAAATGGACGAACCTAGAGCCGATAGAAAGCATCAGTGTTTTTGTTGATGAAAAAATCGGTGGCCTGGCAAAGTTTATTCCGACTTATGATGCCGACGGCGTGGCCGAGGCGTGGGTAGAAGTAGCGCGGACGACGAAGCACCACAAAACCGGAGGCATGGTTTATCTTGCAGAAACTGATCTCCGTTTGCCAGGAAAAATTTTGCGGGCGGAAGAAACACACAAAGATTTGCGCCAGGCAATTGTTAAAATAAAAAAAGAATTGGAGAGGCAGATAAAATCTTATAAAGGTGCCAGGGATGCGAAGGTGAAAAGGGGAGGGCGGTTGGCGAAGAGAATGACGGTTGTAGCAAAAGGCGTGCGACCGAGAGACGAAGAAATTAAAGGAAAACGAGAACGGGAAGAAGGAATTTAATTTATTAATTAATTCATAATTTTAAAGAAATGGTTCCAAGTAAAGTTTTTTTTACCAAAGGAGTTGGTAAACATAAAGAAAAACTTCAATCATTTGAAGCCGCGCTTCGTGACGCGGGAATTGAAAAATTTAACATTGTTTGTGTTTCAAGTATTTTTCCGCCGGGAGCCAAAATGGTTCAAAAAGCCAATGGGCTGGCCGAACTTAAGGCTGGACAAATCGTTTATTGTGTAATGGCCCGTAACGAAACAAATGAGCCAAACCGCCTTTTAGCCGCCTCAATCGGTCTGGCTGTTCCGGCTGATACTTCGCATTATGGATATCTTTCCGAACATCATTCATTTGGCGAAACGGAAGAAAAAGCCGGTGATTACGCCGAAGACTTAGCTGCCTCCATGCTTGCCTCAACTCTTGGCGTTGAATTTGATATGGATAGAGCTTGGGATGAGCGAGAACAAATTTATAAAGTCAGCGGAAAAATAGTTAAAACAACAAATATTACGCAATCAGCCGTGGCAGACAAAAATGGTTTGTGGACGACGGTGATTTCCGCGGCGGTATTAGTTCCTTAATTTTTTTATGCCATTACTTCAAAAGATTTTTGGTGATCCAAATAAAAAAACAATAGAAAAAATAATGCCGATTATCCGGCAAATAAACGAACTCGAATCTAAATTCGAGTCGTTTTCTTTTGAAGAATTGAGAAAGATGACGGCGGATTTTAAGGAGCGGCTCGGGAAAGATGAGACCCTGGATGATATTTTACCTGAAGCATTTGCCGTAGTTCGCGAGATAGCGAAGAGAGTTTTGGGTCAGCGTCATTTTGACGCTCAGTTAATCGGCGGCGTGGTTTTGCATCGCGGACAAATTTCTGAAATGAAAACCGGTGAAGGAAAAACTTTGACCGCTACTCTGGCGGTATACTTGAATGCGCTTACGGGCGGCGGCGTGCACGTTGTTACAGTTAATGATTATTTGGCAAAAAGAGACGCGGTTTGGATGGGGCAAGTTTATGGCGCCCTGGGTTTATCCGTCGGCTGTATTCAGCACGACGCGGCGTTTTTATACGACTCAACATATAAAGGTGAAGCCACGGCGGAAGAGAGCGGCCAGGAAGCCAGCTTTAAGGTTGTCCAAGAATTTTTGCGACCGGTTTCAAGAAAAGAAGCTTATGCCGCGGATATTTTGTATGGCACAAATAATGAGTTTGGCTTTGATTATTTGCGCGACAACATGGTGACGAGTTTGGAGAATATGGTACAGCGGGAATTGAATTACGCGATTATTGATGAAGTTGACAGTATCTTGATTGATGAAGCCCGGACTCCTTTGATTATTTCCGCGCCGGCAGAGGAGTCGGGAGATCTTTACGCTAAATTTGCCAATCTTGTGCGCGGTTTGAAAGAAAAGGAAGATTATAATATTGATGAAAAAATGCGCGCAGCGACATTGACCGAAGCGGGCATTGCCAAAATGGAAAAATGGCTCGGCGTGGAAAATATTTATACGGCCGGCGGAATTACCATGGTTCATCACATTGAACAGGCTTTGCGCGCCGAAACTTTATTTAAGCGCGACAGAGATTATGTCGTGCGCGAGGGAGAAGTAATAATTGTTGATGAATTTACCGGACGCCTTATGATTGGCCGGCGATATAGCGAAGGTTTACATCAGGCGATTGAAGCCAAAGAAGGCGTGCGCGTTCGCGAAGAATCAAAAACTTTAGCCACGGTTACTTTTCAAAATTTATTTAGGCTTTACAAAAAATTGGCCGGTATGACCGGTACTGCCTTAACCGAAGCGGAAGAATTTTCCAAAATTTATAAGTTGGAAGTAGTTTCTGTTCCGACCAACAAGCCAATGATCCGCGGAGACTTGGCCGACAGAATTTATCGGACAGAGCAAGGAAAATTTACAGCCGTGGTTCGGGAAATAAAAGAGCGCTATGAAAAAGGACAGCCGGTTTTGGTTGGCACAATTTCCATTGAAAAAAATGAAATTTTAAGCCAAATGTTGGAACGCGAAGGTGTGAAGCATCAGGTTTTGAATGCTAAACATCATGAAAAAGAAGCGGAAATTATTGCTCAGGCCGGGCGGCAAGGCGCTGTGACTGTCGCGACAAACATGGCTGGCCGCGGCGTGGATATTATTTTAGGTGGAAACCCGGCCGATCCGGAAGAAGCAAAAAAAGTTCGCGAATTGGGCGGCCTCCACATTCTTGGCACCGAGCGGCACGAATCCCGTCGAATTGATAATCAGTTGCGCGGCCGTGCCGGACGTCAGGGCGATCCCGGTTCGTCGCAATTTTATCTTTCGCTTGAAGATGATTTGATGAGAATTTTTGCCGGCGATCGGCTGAAAGGTTTGATGACACGGCTCAATATGCCGGAAGATATGCCGATTGAAAATAAAATGGTTTCCCGCTCTCTTGAGTCAGCGCAGCGCCGCGTGGAAGGCCGTAATTTTGATATTAGAAAACATTTACTTGATTACGACGATGTTTTAAATAAGCATCGTGAAGTAGTTTATAAAAAACGGCGGGATATTTTGGCGGCCGAAGATAGCAAGACCAAAGTTTTGGAAATGGTTGAAGATGAAATTGAACAAGTTGTTTTATTTCATACTGCGTCAGAACAAGAAGGGGAATGGAATTTGGAAGAAATTTATGAAGTTGTCAGCACGATTTTCCCGATGCCGCCGGAAGCGCGCATCAAAATGGACGATATTAAGAGATGGGCTGGTGACAAAATGCACGACGCTGCGGTTCGCACTCGCATTATTGAGTATTTAATGGAACTCGCGCGAAAGGCTTATGAAGATTTGGAAAAACGTATTGCCGAGCAGGCGGCGAAAATAAATCAGGACGGAGAAAAAATTATGCGCCAGATTGAACGTGCCATGACACTTCGGGCGATTGATTCTCTTTGGGTTGATCATTTGAGCGCGGTTGATTATTTACGTACTGGCATTGGCCTCCGCGGCTATGGCCAACACGATCCGCTTGTTGAATACAAAAAAGAAACATATAGAATGTTCCAGGAGTTGATGCATTTTATAAACAGAGAAGTTGTTTATAATGTTTATAAAGTTGGCTTGGAAACAAAAACTGCGCCATCTTTGATGCAACGCCAGGGTATAAAATTATCCGCGCCGGCAAAAGAAGGCGACAGTCGCAATGCGCCGGCCGACATCAAAGCCAAACCTCGCACGGCTGAGGGAGAAAAAATCGGGAGAAACGATCCGTGTCCCTGCGGCAGCGGGCAGAAATACAAAAAGTGTTGCGGGAGATAATTGTGTATGAACATAATAAGTTTTCCCAAAAATGAATGGGATAGTATTAAATCCAGACTTAATAACGGAAAGATTGTTTATACAATTCGAGTTAGCAACGAATATGAAAAGTTCAAGGAAGGAGATATTTTAAAAACAGAGTGGGGTCTAGAAGTAAGGATCATGTCAGTCAAGAAAATAACAGGCGGTATTAATGAACTGAAGATCAAATATAAATTTTTCGACGAACTTACGGAAGAAATAATTCAAGAATTGAGTGGCTACGATAAAATGGAAATCATTTCCCTTGGGGCGATATTAAGAAGTTAAAAGTGTTGCGGGAAATAAATAAAATAAATATGCCAGAAAAATTATCAGAAGGAAAAATTGAAGAAAGAGAACGGCCAGCAAAATTTAATCTTCTAACAAACTACGAAGAAACTATTCGCGCTATGGCCGAGGTGGAAGGCGAGGCTTGGTTTAATAAGGATCAAAATAGTAAAAAGACAGATTACACGACTCGCGGCGCGATTGAACATTTAAAAAGATTGGCCGCGTTTGACGAGGAATTGAGAAGCGAAGGAAAGGAACCCGAAGAATCGGGAAATGCAGTTTATTCTGTTTACGGGAATGGAGGGTGGAACCGATGGATGATTATGCGCAATGGTGAAGTTAAGTTTTCCAGATTTCATAATCCCCAAAGAGCAGGTGAGGCCGAGGCTAAGGGTTTTGAAATATTTTACTAACCTTTCACGCCAGCGATCCTTTACACTTCAATCAACTTGCGCTAAACTCATAAAATATCCACAAGGAGGATAATTTTTTTAATCTATGAACAAAATCAAAAGATTCTTCGCGAACGCGGGAAAGAAGTTATTTACGACCGCCAGAGCTAAAGTTTGGTGGCTTATCATTTTAATTTTAGCTATTACAGTTTTGGCCGGATTTTTGGATTATCCAAAATATTATGATCAGGGCGTGAATTGGCTTAGAAAAACTACTGGCATTGCTTTGCCGGAATTTTATAAATTACCATTTCGCCTCGGGTTGGATTTACAAGGCGGAACACATTTGATTTACGAAGCCGACACTTCGGCAATTCCAGATAAAGACCGCGACGACGCGCTTGAAGGTGCGAGAGACGTGATTGAACGCCGCGTGAACGCGTTTGGCGTGGCCGAGCCGGTTGTCCAGACAACGAGTGCTGGAGACAGTCAGCGTATTATTGTTGAATTGGCTGGAATAAAAGATGTGTCAGAGGCCATTAAAATGATCGGCGAAACGCCGCTTTTGGAATTTAAAGAGCAAAATCCAGACATTGGAACAGCGCAAATTTTAACTGATGAACAGAAAAAAGAAATGAATGATTATAATTCCACGGCAAAAAAAACGGCAAATGAAGCTTTGAAAAAAGCCCGGGCAAAGGGCGCGGATTTTGCTACCCTAGTGGAGGAGTATTCCACTGATGAAGCGACAAAGAGCGTTGGAGGCGATTTGGGCTTTATTACAAAAGATGGTGTTTATGCGGATTGGTATGATGACGCGGCAAAATTAAAAGTTGGAGGAGTTAGCGGTTTGATTGAAACTGATGAATATATCGGCATCATAAAATTGGTTGCCGTGCAGGATTCAAAGGAAGTAAAAGCCAATCATCTCTTGATCTGTTGGGAAGGAGCGCAAAGTTGCACGGGAAATTTATCAAAAGAAGACGCTAAGAAAAAAATTGATGAATTAAAAACAGAAGCGACAGCCGCTAATTTTATAGATTTAGTTAAGGCGAACTCAAGCGAACCGGGCGCTTCGGAATCCGGCGGAGATTTGGGTTGGTTTGGAAAAGACATGATGGTAAAGCCGTTTGAAGAAGCGACTTTTGCCATGAAAGTTGGAGAAATTTCCGATGTGATTGAAACACAATTCGGCTATCACTTAATTTATAAAACCGATGAACGGGCGGTAAAAGAATATCGCGTCTCGAGAATTTTGATTGATAAAAAAACTTCATCAGAAGTTGTGCCTCCATCAGAAGAATGGATTTATACCGGGCTTACCGGAAAACAATTAGTGCGCGCTCAAGTTCAGTTTGACCCGAATACTAGCGCTCCGCAGGTAGGTTTGGAATTCAATGACGAAGGGAAAGAATTATTTGGTGAAATTACGGAAAGAAATGTTGGCAAGCTTGTTGCGATTTTCTTGGATGGCGAACCAATTAGCGTTCCAACCGTTCAGGAACCGATTAAAGATGGCAGCGCGATTATCAGCGGAAGCTTTACAATTCCCGAAGCAAAAATTTTGGCACAACGGTTGAATGCTGGCGCTCTTCCGGTCCCGATCAATCTAATCAGTCAGGAAACAATTGGCGCGGCCCTGGGCCAAGAATCAGTGACAAAAAGTTTAATTGCCGGTTTAATCGGATTTTTAGCCGTGATTGTTTTTATGATTTTGTATTATCGTTTGCCCGGATTTTTGTCGGCCCTATCTTTAATTTTTTACGCCGTGCTTGTTCTCGCGCTTTTCAAATTGATCCCCGTCACATTGACTTTGGCTGGCATCGCGGGGTTTGTCTTATCGGTCGGCATGGCCGTTGACGCAAATGTTTTGATTTTCGAAAGAATGAAAGAAGAATTGCGGTTAGGAAAACCGCTCGGCTCGGCGATTAATGAAGGATTCATACGCGCTTGGCCCTCAATTCGTGATGGCAATATTACCACTTTAATTTCCTGTTTTGTTTTATTTTGGTTTTCCACGAGCATGATTAAAGGATTTGCCTTGACGCTTTCAGTCGGTGTTATTATGAGTTTATTTTCGGCCATCTTTATCACGCGATCTTTTTTGAACTTTATCGCGCCGTGGTTTCATGGAACATGGATATTTGGGGTCAAGAAAAAATAAAAATTTACTACGCATTTAATCTACTTACGCAAATATGAAACTCAACGTAATTGGACACAGAAAAATATGGCTTCTTGTTGCTGGCACGCTAATCGTGGCGAGCATTGTGGTTATTTCAATTTGGGGATTAAAATTTGGCATTGATTTTACTGGCGGTTCGCTTTTGGAATTGTCTTTTGTAAATCGTCCGGCAACCGCGGATTTAGCCTCTGACCTTGCGAGTTTTGGCGCGGAGAATGTTAGTATTCAGTCGGTAGGGGAAGACGGCATGCTTTTACGTTTTAAGTCAGTTGATGAAGCTCGGCATCAAGAAATTTTAAAACATCTCGGAGAAAAATTTGGTGAAGTAGAGGAAAAAAGATTTGAATCTATCGGACCGACGATTGGCAAGGAGTTGCGGACAAAAGCGACGTACTCAATCTTGATTGTTTTGATTTGTATAATTCTTTATATTGCCTGGGCTTTTAGAAAAGTTTCAAAACCGGTCGCTTCCTGGAAGTATGGCGTGATAGCCGTCTTTGCGTTGCTTCACGACGTGGGTATTCCGATTGGTCTTTTTGCCGTGCTTGGGCATTTTGCCGGAGTGGAGGTGAATAGTGCTTTTGTAGCGGCAATTTTAACTATTGTTGGTTACTCCGTAAATGATACGATAGTGGTTTTTGACCGCGTGCGAGAAAATTTAATTCACGCCGGCGGAGATTATGAAAACTTTGATAAAATTGTGAATGAAAGCGTGAATCAAACTTTCGCGCGTTCCATCAACACGACATTGACAACCCTGCTCGCGCTCGTGGCAATCTTCTTTTGGGGAGGGGAGTCGGTAAAATATTTCGCCCTGGCTTTGATTGTCGGCATTGGCCTCGGCGCTTATTCCTCGATTTTCATCGCGAGCCCCGCGCTTGTCGTTTGGCAGGAATTGGCCGAAAGAAAAAGAAAGTAATTTTTGGTAGATTTACAAAAATGGCTCGCCAAGTCGGCGGGCTATTTTAATTATAGCGGACTAAAAAGATTGGGAAGTTTGACTGAGTCAGTTTTTTATTATAAAATAGATGAATATGAAAAAGATTATTTTTATTGTTTTTCTCTTAATTTTAGTTTTACCAACAGTTGGATCGGCGGCAAATTCCATAGAATTGTATTTTTTTGAAGGCCAAGGCTGTCAGCACTGCGCCAAGATGAAAAGTTTTTTGGAGGGTTTAAAAACTGACTATCCAAATCTTGTTGTGAAAGATTTTGAAGTTTATTTTAATCGAGAAAATCAAGATTTATTTGAAAAGATGGCCACGGCCTACAAAATCTCCTCCAATGGTGTGCCCGCTATTTTTATTGGCAATGAAGCAATAATTGGTGAAAATTATGAAAAATTAAAAAGCGCCATGGAGAGATGTTCTCTTGAACCTTGCTTGTCGCCAGCTGATAAACTTGCCGCCGCGGAAAACAATGTTAACTCGGCTTTAAATGCCAACCAGCCGAGGAATAATAATAACCAAAACGAAATTGTCGGATGGATAGTAATTGTCGTAATTGTAACGTTTGGCATTATATTTACATTTTTTATTATTAAGATAAAAAATAATGTTTGATAATTTAACCATCCCAGCGCTTATTGGCGGAGCGGCGATTGATTCAATCAATCCGTGCGCTTTTGCCGTAATAATTTTTTTATTGGGCTATCTTCTTGCATTAGGCTCGTCAAAATTAATTTTACGGGTCGGCTTGGTTTATATCGCCACAATTTTTATAGTTTATTTTCTTGCTGGGCTGGGATTGTTGAGAGTCTTAACAGCATTTGGCGTCGCGGCGATTATGTATAAAGTTGCCGCCGTGATTCTAATTTTTGTCGGGCTTATTAATGTTAAAGATTTTTTTTGGTATGGAAAAGGCTTTACTCTGGCAATTCCGGAATCAAAAAAGCCATTGATTGAAAAATATGTGCGCAAGGCTTCAATTCCCGCGGCCGTAGCTCTCGGATTTTTAGTTTCTGCTTTTGAACTGCCTTGCACTGGTGGAGTATATCTCGCGATTTTGGGACTGCTCGCGAGCCGGGAAACGCAACTTTCCGCTGTGCCATATTTATTGCTTTATAATTTTATTTTTGTCTTGCCTCTTTTTATTATTTTGGGCTTAGTTTATTTCGGTATTTCCGCGAAACAGATTGAGGAGTGGAGAACCAAGAATAGGAAATGGTTAAGGTTAATTCTTGGATTAGGAGCGCTTGCTTTAGGCGTTTTGATGATTTTAGGAAAAATATAAGGTCAATATGATTCCTTGGTTTGAATATCACTCAATTTATTTGGGTTTTCTGAAATTGAATGTTTGGGGAATTTTTGTATCCTTGGGTTTTGTTATCGGAATGGTTGTCGCTTACTTTGAATTAAAGAAAAGAAAACTGGACGCCAATCGCATTTATGATTTAGCTTTTTGGATAATTTTGTCTGCTTTAATCGGCGGTCGAATATTTTTTGTCGTGGAACACTTGAATTTTTATTCTGCCGCGCCGCTTGAGATTTTAAAATTATGGCACGGCGGAATGTCGGTTTATGGGGGATTTTTTGGTGCTATTTTTGCCGCAGTGATTTATTTAAAAAAATATAAACTAGATTTTTGGCAATATGCCGACGCAGTGGCCTTCGGTTTACCACTCGGGCTTTTTATCGGGCGACTGGGGTGCTTTTCAATTCACGATCATCCTGGGATAAAAACAGAATTTTTTTTAGGAGTAAATTTTCCTGACGGCGTTCGCCATGATTTAGGATTATATGACGCCCTACTTGGTCTAGCTATTTTTTTGATATTTTTATTTTTGCGGCGCAAAGAACGGTTCACGGGTTTTTACGTCTCAACCTTTGCCATTTTTTACGGAGCAGTTCGTTTTTTCTTGGATTTTTTTCGAGCAGAAGATTTAGTCGGTTCTGATCCGAGATACCTTGGATTAACCTTAGCGCAGTATTTATCAATAATTTTGTCGGCGGGCGGAATTTGGTTATTTTACAAATTAAAACGCCGCAATAAAGTTGATAGTAAAAGTGCAATTTGACAGCGGCAGATATTTATAGTAAAATTTTTTAACTCATTAAACATTAATTTTTTTAATTAAAATTTATGAATGATCAAATGAATAATGACTTAGTAAATGGAACGCGGCGAACATCTTTTTTTCTTGGACTTATGTGCGGAATCGCCGGGATGAGCACATTCGCCTTAGTTGGTTTTTTTGCTTTGGCTTTTTCTGGGCAGGGGATAAATTTGGCTAAAGAGAATGGAAATAATAACACAAACGCCGTAGTAAATGTTAATCAGCCTGTCGCGAACGAACCGACGGAAGTGTCATATACCCCAGTGCCGGCCGTGACTTCTGATGACCACGTGAAGGGTTCCGCAAATGCCAAAGTGACTTTAATTGAATATTCTGATTTTGAATGTCCTTATTGCGCAAACCATAAAAAAACTACGGACCAAATTATGGAAAATTACGGCGATAAGGTGAGAGTTGTTTTTCGTCATTATCCGCTTTCTTTCCATGCGAACGCACAAAAAGCGGCTGAAGCTTCAGAATGCGCGGCCGAGCAAGGAAAATTTTGGGAAATGTATGATAAAATATTTGCGGCTAACGAAGCCGGAACAATGGGCGTGGATAAATGGAAAGCGGAAGCAAAAAATCTTGGGTTGAATACAAAGAAATTTAATGAATGTTTAGATTCCGGAAAATACGCGAGTAAAATTGCCGCTGAAGAAGAAGAGGGATTAGCCGCCGGAGTGGAAGGTACGCCCGCGACTTTCGTGAACGGAGAGTTGGTGAGCGGAGCGGTTCCTTATGAGCAATTTAAGCAAATTATTGATAGCTATTTATAATAGGTTTTATAGCGATAAAAACTCCCGCCGCGATTGGCGGGAGTTTGATTTTTATAAAGAAATAGATTAAAATTGTAAAATGTGGAGAGGTCGCATAGTGGCCTAGTGCACACGCTTGGAAAGCGTGCATACCGCAAGGTATCGCGAGTTCGAATCTCGCCCTCTCCGTTTTTACAAATTTGCCCTTTGGCAGATTTGAAAAAAATTGAGGGTTTTGATGAGAACTCACACCGCTGGCCCGTTGCGGCCGACCTTGCGCCGAGGAGCCCGAATCTCGCCCTCTCCGTTTTGATAAATATACATTACGTAGAAAAATTATTAATAAAAAAATTATGGAAAATGAAAAAAATGAAAAATGCGATTATCGTAAATGGCGTGGTCCCCGTGGTTCAATTTGTGGATTTTATTTTTTAACCGTAATTGGCACGGCTGTTTATTTTGTACAGCAATCACACGGTTTTTGGGCGGGTGTGCTGGGAGTATTAAAAGCAATAGTTTGGCCGGCGTTTTTGGCATACAGAGTATTCTCTGTGCTTGGGGCGTAGAGTGGTCTTTAAAAATCGGGTATAAAGTTAATCGATTTTATTATGAATCAAAGAATTTACTTGATAATCGCGATTGTTGTCGCGGTTTTAGCAATTTCTGTTGCCGGTTATTTTTATTGGCAGGGAGGAGTGGACAAAGAAAAATTAGCGATAACGCGAGACGATTTGGCACGAACAGAAAATGAATTACAACGAAATATAGAAGAATTGGATCGACTTCGCAACTTGATTGATCAGAGTTTGGAAAAAGCAAAATTTAGCGCGTCGCTCCTTAAGGATTCATCTGAAACCTTTTTAGTTGCAGGAGACATAAAGGTTGCCTCGCTTGGCAGTTCTGAGGTTGAGGAAATTGAAGCACAAATTAAGAAATTAACCGACAAGCAGGATAAAATCGCCCTGGAAAATTTGTGGTCTGATTTTGTGGACAGCCGAACAATAAGTGATTATCTTGCTTTTTCTAGATTTTTAACAGATAGAATTAAAAATAATCTGGAAAATATTCATTAACTTTAATTTTATGATTTCGTCTGAGCAGAAAGTAAAAATCATCAAGTATGCTAGATTCGTTTTTGGTTTGCTGATTTTGGTTTGGTTATTTTTTATTACGCCGATATTAGCTAACCAAGATTTTATAACGGTCGCGTATTTTTATATAATGTCGCCATTCGTCGTTTTTGCCATTCCATCAATTGCCGTCAGCGTATATTTTTTGGTGACGACAAAAATAAGATTCAGACTGGATGTTGTTCTCTTATTGTTGCTGTTGTTTCTTCTTTTTAGTTTAGGACGCGGTGTGATGCCGGAAAATATCAGTGGAGACGCGGAGTTACAAGTAACCGTCATGCGGCAGAACGGCGCGCCCGTGGTTAACATTGAAGTTGATGTGGCCAAGGAAACTGGCCAGCCGCCTCAGGGGGGATTTAGAAATACGAACGCGGATGGAGTCGCTACTTTTAAAATCAAACCGGGTGATTACGTGATTTATTTTAACCAGGGTAATTTTCCGGCAGACCTTATGCCGCCGCCCGGGCCGGTATCAGTTCAGGTCGGCGAGGGCGAGTTAAGTTTAAAGACGATAATTTTAGAAACTAAAAAATAATTTATTTAATTATGTCGGAGATTAACTGGTTTGAAGTAATTTTAATTTTTTTGGCTACTGCGGCCTCCGATGTTCTCTGGGTTTTTTATATTCGCCGAACAAGCAAGGGTAAAGCGATTTCCGCGGCGGCTTTTTCCTCGCTCATTGTTCTTCTAGGTGGCCTCGTTGTTTTGGCTTATGTTGATAACAGGTGGTATTTGATTCCAGCGGCGCTCGGAGCTTTTGCGGGAACGATAATTACCATTAAATTTGACATAAAAAATAAACAGCATAAATAATTTATTTGTATTTTTATGACTGAAGAATTTAAAATTTCCGGCGAAGAAATTTTGAAAAAAATTAAAGAAATTATCAAGGAGGGAAACGCCCGAAAAATTATTATCAAAAGTGAAAAAGGGGAGACAATAATCGAAATTCCTCTCACTTTTGTCGTGGTTGGCGCAGTTCTTCTTCCGATTTTAGCCGCTGTCGGCGCCGTTGCGGGCGTACTTACCAAATGTACCTTAGTAGTTGAAAAGAAATAATTTTTTATAAAATTTATCCACAAGAACCGTATTGACACGATGCGGTTCTTTTGATATTATCAAAAATATGATAAATCATACTTTTCAAATCTAATTATAAAATTTTATGTCACACTTTTCACCAAGCGATTTTAAATTTTATGGAGTGACCACGGTCGGAGAACGTGGTCAGATTGTCATTCCGAAGGAAGTCCGATCTGTGATGAAAACCCATTCTGGGGAAAAATTTTTCGTTTTCGCCCACGATGATGAAATTGTCGCCATGATTAAGCCAGAAAAATTTAATGCCCTTATTAATGAAATGACGGGAGTATTAAAAAAAATAAAAAAATATAAAAAGACGTGAAGAGATATTAGTGATATAATAATGTAAATAATAATTATTTATAAATTATATGGGAAAAGTATTTAGTTTTTTACAGTCTTTAGTCAAAAAAAAGACTTTTTGGATAATTTTAGTTATAGCCATTCTTGGCGGTTCATATTTTGTTAATGCCGCGATGAAGGCTAACAAAATTGAGTATGTTACCGAAGAAGCCAAGATGAGTAACGTAAGCCAGACGGTCTCGGCGACAGGCGCGGTTACTACTTCTGAAAAAATTGATTTAAATTTTAAAGTAACGGGAACGCTGACCGAGATTTCCGTGAGCGAAGACGATGAAGTTAAGACTGGCCAAGTTTTAGCCCGTCTTGATAATCGCGCGGCTCAGGCGCAGGTGGCGCAAGCCCAGGCTAGTTTATCTTCGGCTGTTTCTAATTTAAATAAAATTTTAGCTGGGGCCAGCTCTGAAGACATTAAAATTTCCGAAGAGACAGTTAATAACGCCAAAATTGCTTATGAAAATGCTAAACGCGATTACGATGCCCTGGCGGCAAAATTGGATAAAGATATAGATGGTTATGAAAAAGCCGTAACTTCGGCGGAGACTTCGCTCGCTGATAGCTGGAAAAATTTGGAAAACGCAAAAGTTTATTACGATCAGGCAGTTGTAAATTCCAGAAGTAGCGCAATTGTTGCCATGGAAACAAACTTACTTTTGGGTGATATAGTTTTGAATAACATCAATTATAATTTATCAATTGTAAGAAGCGGCATTACGGCTAATCAGCAAGAAATTTACGCCGCCGACAATGATAGGGCGATGGCTGTTAATGAATCGGGTATTGCCAAATCAACTTTAGCTTTGGCAAAAATAACTGAAAGTAAAGATGACGTGCGTTTGGCTTTGAGCCAGGTCAGTTCCACATTGAATAAAATTTTAACTTCACTTTCTCATCTTTTAGCGGCAGTTTCTACGGCCGCGGCCGGCAATCCAGGAGAGTTGACGACAATTGAATCAGTAAAAACAAATGTTAAGACAGATCAAACTTCAATTTCTACGGCCTTATCGGCGGTTCAGTCAGCTCAGCAGGCTCTTTTAAATGCGGAAAATAATTATCAAACGCAGATTGATACTTATCAGGCGGCAGTAAATACCGCTAACAATACTCTTACAGCCGCGAGAACAAATCTTTCCACGGCTATGGCGAGTAAAGATGTTCAACTCGCAAGTTCAAAGGCTATTGTGGATAGCGCCCTGGGTTCTTATAATTTAGCTAAAGCCCAACGTGATTATAAAACAGCCACACCACGCACAGTAGACGTATCTTATTATCGTGCCCAGGTCGCGCAGGCGAGCGCTTCGCTCCAATTTTATAGAAGCCAGCTCGATGATTATATCCTGAAAGCTCCAACTGATGGAAAAATAACATTTGTGAATTATAGTGTGGGCGAGCAGCTAAGTTTAACAAAGGCTGTTGTTTCTATGCTTGGAAAAAATAAATTTTATGTTGAGGTTGATATTCCCGAATCTGATATCGCCAAGGTTAAAGTTGGAAATAAAGTTTCCATAACGCTTGATGCCTACCCTGATAGTGTCAAGTTTAATGGTCAGGTAATTTTAGTTTATCCGGCGGAAACAGTTATTCAAGACGTTGTTTATTATAAAGTTAAAGCGGAAATAGATGAATCAACTTATGAAATAAAAATTGGCATGACGGCAAACTGCGATATTTTAACAGCAAGTCGGGAAAATGTTTTGACTATGCCTTATCGGGCGCTTGAAGAAGATGAAAATGGCAGACAATTTGTAAAAATTCTCGTAGATGGCAAACCGATAGAGAAAGACGTGGAGGTGGGTTTGCGCGGCGATGAAGGCGAGGTAGAGGTTATTTCGGGCCTCTCGGTCGGAGACAAAGTTATTATTTTAGAGAAAAAACCTTAATATGGAACAGCCGCTTATAAAAACTATTCATCTTTGCAAAGAATACGATAACGATGGAGTAATCACTAAGGTTCTGCATAACATTGACCTTGAAATTAGGAGAGGGGAGTTTGTCGCGATTATGGGGCCGTCCGGTTCGGGAAAATCAACTCTGATGCAGATTTTAGGTTTTTTGGAGAGGCAAACCTGCGGACAATATTTTTTTGAGGGTAAGGATGGAGCACAATTTACTGATGATGAACTAGCCGTAATTAGAAACGAGAAGATAGGTTTTATTTTTCAGTCTTTCAATCTTTTACCCAAAACTTCCGTGTATGACAACGTCCGCCTTCCGCTTCTCTACGATGAAAAAAAGAGAATAAAAGATCAGCACGAGGCTATTGTTGAGGCGATTAAGGCAGTCGGGCTATACCACCGCATGGATAATCTTTCTAATCAATTATCGGGCGGCGAAAAACAGAGAGTGGCTATTGCCCGGGCGCTTGTAACTGAGCCAGAAGTTATTTTTGCCGACGAACCGACCGGCAACCTTGATTCTAAAAGTGGAAAATTAGTTATGGAAATTTTGCAAACTTTGAATGAAAAGGGGAAAACTATTATTCTTGTCACTCATGAAAAATATACAGCCGAACACGCGCGGCGTATTATAAAAGTTATGGACGGGACAGTTCAGGCAGACGAGGAGGTTAAGCAGCGCCTTTTTGCTAGAAACGAAGATGTTTTAATAAAATAGTGCTATGGATTTGCAGTCAACAATTCGCATTGCTTACATCGGACTTAAAACAAAAAAATCCCGAACATTTATGACAATGCTCGGGATAATTATTGGTATTGCCTCAGTCATCATTATTGTTTCCGTGGGTGGTGGAGCGCAGAGTTTGATTTTAAATCAAGTAAAGGGAATGGGGTCAAATTTAATCGGAATTTTTCCAGGCGCGTCGGAAGAAGAGGGGCCGCCGCCGTCGGCGCTTGGAATTGTTAATACTACTTTAAAAAATGCCGACCTCGACGCGATTTTGAAAAACAATAATGTCCCGAATGCCATAGCTGTGACTTATTACAATCGCGGAGTAGGAACTTTCCAGTGGCGGGAAAGAAAATATGACGGAACATTTGTCGGAACAACGGTGAGTTATACTAAAGTGCACGGCGCGGAGGTAGCAAGCGGACGTTTTTTTAGTGAGGACGAAGAAAAGGGCCTGGCCAGGGTAGTTGTGCTGGGATCAGATGTTGCCGAAGAATTATTTGGAGATAATAATCCTATTGGAAAAAATATTAAAATAAAAAAAGAAGAATTTAAAGTAATTGGCGTTATGGAAAAACAGGGTACGCAAATGTTTGAAAATCAAGATGCCCTATCTTTCATTCCGATTTCGACTGCGCAGAAGATAATGTTGGGCGTTAATTACGTTTCTTTGGCCAGAGTTCAAATAGATTCCGAGGAAAACGTTGACCGAGCCGTGGCTGACATCAGGGCGCTTCTTCGTGACCGCCATAAACTTGAGAAAAATGAACCTGATGATTTTAGTCTCAGGGCGCAAACTCAGGCTCTTGAAATTTTTTCTTCCATTACCGATTCCCTGACATATTTTTTAGCGGCTATTGCCGCGATATCTCTTTTAGTCGGCGGTATTGGAATTATGAACATAATGTTAATCGCCGTGGTGGAGCGGACCAGGGAAGTCGGTTTGCGAAAATCCCTGGGAGCTAAAAATAAAAATATTTTAAGCCAATTTTTAGCCGAAGCGATTGTTGTCACTTTGTCCGGAGGGGTTGTCGGAATAATTTTTGGCATCTCGATTTCTTTTTTAGTTGCTCTTGTGGCCAGGCAGCTTGGTTACGAATGGGATCTTATAATTTCTTACAAAGCAATTTTGCTTGCTTGCTCGATTTCCATTTTAATAGGACTAGTATTTGGAATTTATCCGGCACGGCGGGCGGCAAAATTAAATCCGATTGAAGCCTTGCGCTACGAATAAAATGAATTTTTCTTTTTTAAAAACACCGATCAATATTGCCACTGACGCGCTTTTGCGGCATAAACTCAGAACTATTTTAACTGTTTTAGGCATTACAGTCGGCATTACTGCCGTGATTGTCGTGCTTTCAGCTGGACGAGCCATTGAAGACTTTATTATTGGGCAAGTGACAATGTTTGGAACAGACTACATTGAAGTAGAAGTAAAAGTTCCCTCAACAGGGCATGTCTCAAGCGAAAACGTGGCTGGTATGGCGCAGGGCGTCACGGTTACTACTCTAAAAGAAAAAGATGCGGACGAATTAAAGAAACTTGCCAATGTCCGTGATATTTATTCCGGGCAGACCGGCCAGGCAGTTTTTTCCTATAAAGATCAGAATAAAGTAACTTTAATTTTTGGTGTCACATCTTCGTTTGACGCGATAGATTCCGGAGAAGTAGAAAGGGGTCGTTTTTTCACTGATGCGGAAGATAAAAGTCTGGCGCGAGTTGTTGTTCTTGGCAGTAATATCAAGAAAAATTTATTTGGTGATGAAGATGCTATTGGGAAACGGATAAAAATTGGGAAACAAAATTATAGGGTTATTGGCGTAATGAAAGAGAGGGGAAGTGCCGGAGTTTTTTCTTTTGACGATATTGCCATTTTACCATTGCGTACTTTACAAAAATTAGTTTTGGGCATAGATTACATTCAATTTATTTTTATTCAAGTTGAGGATACTGCTCGCACAGAAGTTACGGTTGAAGATGTTATCTCGAGAATGCGCGAATTGCATAAAATTGACGATCCTAAAAAAGATGATTTTGCCGTGATGTCCGCGGCAGAAGGTTTAGCGTTACTTGGTACAATTACTGGCGCGATAAAAATTTTACTTTTTGCCCTAGCTAGTATTTCACTTGTTGTCGGAGGCGTAGGAATTATGAATGTGATGTATGTTGCTGTTGCCGAGCGGACTTTTGAAATTGGATTGCGTAAAGCCATTGGCGCGAAGAGTCGTGATATTTTAAATCAGTTTTTAGTAGAGGCTGTTAGTATAACTTTTTTGGGTGGCGTGGCCGGAACCATTTTAGGCACGCTTATTTCCTTAGCTGTGAGCGTGATTGCTAATTCTTTGGGATTTGCCTGGCAATTTCATTTATCGCCGCAATATATTGTTCTCGCAGTTAGCGTTTCTGTTTTAGTCGGTTTAATTTCTGGAATTTATCCTGCTCGCGCCGCGGCGCGCCTTGAACCGATTGTTGCTCTTAAAAAAGAATAATAATTTAATAAAATTTATGAAGAACCAAAAAATTTGGTTGTGGTCGGCAGTTAACGCCATCGGAGTTTTTGCCTATGTGATGCTTGTGGTTTTGGTTATAACGAACGGCGAGAAAATTTTTGGCCAGATGGAAAATTTTTGGGGACCAGTAGCATTCCTTTTGCTTTTTGTTTTTTCGGCGCTTGTGTGCGGACTTTTAGTTTTTGGTCGGCCGATTTATCTTTGGTTAAATGATAAGAAAAAAGAAGCGATTAAAATGCTCCTTTTTACCGTGGCGAATTTATTTGTAATTCTCTTGTCGGCATTTCTGGTAAATATTTTTGTTAGATAAAAGTAGTATTAATAAAAAAACGGGCCACGAGGCCCGTTTTTATGTTTTAATTTTTCCAATCAATTTTTCTAGCGTATTTTTGGAAATTGCGCCGGGACGGAGAATAGTTGGCGGCGAAGTCGTGCAGTCCAAAATAGTTGATTCTTTGCCAAGTTTGGTTTTTCCACCGTCTAAAATAAGATCAATTTTTGTGTTCAAATATTTTTTTACGTCGCGCGAGGTAGTCGGACTTTTTTTATTTGAAATATTTGCGGAAGTTGTGGCAAGAGGTCGGCCGAGCGCGTTAATGATAGCTATCGCGATGGGATTTGCCGGCACGCGAATGCCCACGGAATTTTTTCCGGCAGTAATTATGTTAGAAATAATTTTTTTCTTTTCAAGGACAATTGTCAACGGCCCCGGCCAGAATTTATCAGTTAATTTTTTAATTTTTCCACGCGCGCCGAGCGTATATTTTTTCAAATCACTTTTTTTTGCGATTAAAATTGGCAGGGGATTTGCGAGCGGTCTTTTTTTGACTTTATAAATTTTTTTAACTACCTTTGAATTTGTGGCGTCAGCGGCTAGGCCGTAAACCGTATCCGTGGGAAACGCAACTAAACCGCCTCGGCGAAGAACAGAGGCGGCTGTTTTTATTTTTTCTTTTTCTGGTTTCTTAGAATTTATTTTTAGAATTATGGTTTTCATTCGTGAAAATAACTTTTCTTTTTACTAACCCCGCTTTTTATAATTTCCACTCCGTGCGAAGTACCGAGCCGTGAGGCGCCAGCCGAGAGAAATGCCAAAGCGGTTTTTAAATTCTTGATTCCGCCAGAGGCTTTAATTCTAATTTTATCATCTACAACTTTTTTCATTATTTTTACGTCGGAAATTTTCGCTCCGGCGCGCAGGCCGACCGCAGTTTTTACAAAATCAGCGCCAGAAGCCAAAACCAGTTGCGACGCTTTGTAAATTTCCGCGTTTGTGAGTTCCGGCGATTCAATTATAACTTTCATAATTTTTCCGCGTTTCGCCCTGGCCAAAGTTTTTAGCTCTTTTAGGATAAATCCATAATCTTTATTTTTTAAGGCTTGGCGGTTGATGACAAAATCAAATTCATCAGTAAAAGGAAACGCTTTCTTCATTTCCGCGAGCTTTGCTTCAGTACATTGCGCGCCAAAAGGGAAACCCATGACCACACCAACTTTTATTTTTGTACCTCGCACCAATTTTTTCGCAAGCGCGGCGTAATACGGCAAAACCATAACCAAATAAAACTCATATTTTTTCGCTTCGGCACAAAGCTTTCGGATATCCGCTGCCGTGGAATTCGGGCTGACTTCGGTATGATCAATGTATTTGGCGATCTGTGCCGGATTTTTTTTAATTGCTTGCAATTTTTTTTGCTGCATATTTTTATAGATACGCATAAAGGACATAGCGTCGCATCATGCGGTGCGTATTAAAATAATAAGCCAGTTTGCTGATAGAATTTTCCATCATTGTCATCCATTCGTCGCGGCGGTCGTAATACATCGGTAAAATCGTGTATTCAAGTTTGTTGTACAAATCGTCCAATTCTCTTTTTTCCGCTTCTACTGGACCTATTTTTTCATCAGGTTTTGGTCCGATTGCCCACCCGGTTACACCCTCCACGAATCCCTCAAGCCACCAGCCGTCTAATACTGAAAAATTTAAAACTCCGTTATGCGCCGCTTTCATTCCTGAAGTTCCCGAGGCTTCCATCGGCCGTTCTGGATTATTCAGCCAAACATCGCATCCGGAAGTTAATTTTTTTGCCATTTCAATGTTGTAGTTCGGGAGATAAACTATTTTTATTTTTCCCTTTAGGTTTTTGATATTTTGGAATACTTCTTTAATTATTTTTTTTCCGCCAAGGTCGCGCGGATGAGCTTTGCCCGCAAAAATTATTTGCAATGGAAACTTTTTGGCAATTTCTTCAAGGCGTTCCAAATCTTTAAAAATAAAATTATGTCTTTTGTAGGCCGTGGCGCGGCGGGCAAAGCCAATCGTTAAAACATCTTTTTCCATCCCGACATGAGTTATTTTATTTACAAAATCAATTAGTTCTTTTTTTCCCTTGTCGCGGGCCTTCCAAATTTCTTCATTGGGAATTATTGATGCACGGATAAAAAGCTCTAGTTCAGCCTCCCACCCAGGAAGATATTTATCATAAAGTTTTCGGAAGGCGGGATGAGTCCAAGTAAAAGAATGGACGCCGTTTGTGATTGCGTGAATTTCGTATCCCGGGAACATTTTTTCAGAAATTTCCCGATGCCGTTTGGCCACGCCGTTCACATAATTGCTCATATTGAAGGCGAGGCGAGTCATATTTAAATTTTCTTTTCCGCAAAGTTTCCGGAGAAGTGTCGGCGCGACAAGCGGCTCCATTTGTTCTTCCGCGAGGGCGTAATCAAAATGGTCGTGCCCGGCGGCAACCGGAGTGTGTGTCGTAAAAACACATTTTTTTCTAGTTTCTTCCAAATTAAAATTATTCATTCGCAAAAGTTCCAAAGTTAAAAACGCGGCATGGCCTTCGTTCATGTGGTATTTTTTTACATCAACACCGAGCGATTTTAAAATGCGCGTCCCGCCAACTCCTAAAACGATTTCTTGTTTCAATCGGTATTTAGCATCGCCGCCATAGAGAAAATAAGAAATTTTTCGATCTTTTAAAATATTTTCTTTAATATCCGTATCTAAAAAAATAACATGGACTTTCGCGCCGGTCGCGCCGCGTATAGTGTAAAGCCAAGGCTTAATTATAACTCTCCGGCCATGAATATGAACTTCGGTCGTGAAGGGTAGCGGTGTTAAATATTTTTTATGATTCCATTTTACCGGGTATTCGATTTGTTGGCCGTTCTTTGTTAGCTCTTGTGTAAAATACCCTTTATGGTTTAAAAGGGTAACTGCGACAAAAGGAATTTCCAAATCTGCTGCGGATTTTGTCGCATCGCCAGCCAAAATTCCAAGGCCCCCGCTATAAGTTGGAATTTCTTCGCGAAGACCGATTTCCATCGTAAAATAAGCGATTTTCGGTTCACTTGCAAGATTTTTTAATTCGGGAATTTTTTTGTCAGCCATATCTTTACTTAAAACTGATTTTAAACTACAATATTAAGGCAAAATACTTTTGTAATTGTAGCATAAAATTGATTTATATAATAGTGATTTTTGTATGAATGAAGTAATAAAACAAGCACCACAAATTATTCCCGTCTTAACAGATCCCACAAATTTGGTTGTTAATATAATAGTAGCAGTAGTGATGTTTTTTACTGCACTGGTTGCTTTATTTCAGGTAAAAATAACCGCCCGTTTCAAAAAAACAAAAATAGAGAGCGATATCAAACTAGAGCCGCCAGATTGTCACAAAATAAAATTAAAAGATCGAGAAACGGGCAGTGAAAGTGATTCATTCTATATGAGGATGAAAGTAGTGAATATAGGAAAGCATCCGGCAGAAAATGTTGAGGTTATGATAAATAAATGTTGGAAATTTGATGGCGAGAAAAAAGACGAGCTAAAGAAATTTTTACCCATGAATTTAGTATGGAGTCATTATAGGGATATTACTATTAAAAAAATTTTGCCCAAACATTTTAGACACTGCGATATAGGTTTTTTTGTATTAATCAAGGATAACCGGATTATGTTTAAAATCGATACCGTGGCACAGCCCAATAAGGTTGAGGGGGATGTCTATCCCAATATTTTAGAAGCAGGAAAATATCAATTAGATTTATTGATTGGGGCCGATAATGTAAAAACATTTTCACAATCTTATATACTTTCATTCAATGATGAATTTTATATACAAGAAAAGGATATGTTTTCCAAAAATATTAGAATAGAAAAAATATAATTATGCCCGATTCGCAAGTTGAGGAAATTAAAAACCGCCTGGACATTGTGGAAGTTATTGGCGAGTATGTGTCCAATATGAAACAGGCGGGTGGTAATTGGAAGGGTCTTTGCCCGTTTCATAACGAGAAGACACCTTCTTTTATGGTTTCTCGCGACAAACAAATCTGGCATTGTTTTGGCTGCGGTGAGGGCGGCGACGTAATAAGTTTTGTCCAGAAGATTGAAAATATTGAATTTCCCGAAGCTTTAAAAATTTTGGCCAAGCGCGCCGGAGTAACGCTTCGCTATGAAGATAAAAGTCTTTCAAGCCAAAAAACAAAATTGTTAGATGTTTTGGAAGCGGCAGCGAGATTTTATCATTATAATTTATTAAAAATGCCCGAAGCTGAAGCGGCGAGAAATTATCTTTTTGAAAAACGTCGATTGACTGAAGAAACAGTAGAGAAATTTTTTCTTGGTTTCGGGCCGAATTCCTGGGATAGCGCGATAAAATTTTTATGCGGAAAAGGTTTTTCTGAAAAAGACATTTTTTTGGCCGGGCTTTCCGTAAAAAAAGAGCGGGGCGCGGGATATTACGATCGTTTTCGGGGAAGAATAATGTTTCCCATCCGCGACATCCACGGCCACGTTGTCGGATTTACGGCGCGTTTGATGCCCGAGGCGGAGAAAAAGGAAAACGCCGGCGGGAAATATGTGAACACGCCGCAGACTTTGGTTTATGATAAAAGTCGGGTGATTTATGGTTTAGATTTTGCCAAACAGGAAATTAAAAAAGAAAACTTGGCAGTGATGGTTGAGGGTAATATGGATGTAATTGCTTCGCATCAGGCGGGTGTGCAAAATGTTGTAGCGTCTTCCGGCACGGCCATGACCGTAGAACAAATAAATTTATTGAAAAGATATTCGCCAAACCTCGCGATTTCTTTTGACGCGGATTTAGCGGGTAATACGGCGGCGATGCGGGGAATTGACGTCGCCCTGAAAGAAGGGATTAATATAAAAGTTATAATGTTAACGCCGGAAATTGGAAAAGATCCCGATGATTATATAAAAAAAGATCCAAATCTTTGGCGCGAGGCGATTACAAACTCCATGGCCTTCATGGATTATTATATTAAAAAAACTCTGAACGGACTTGATTTGCGTAAGGTGGAAGACAAAAAGAAGGCGGCAAAAACACTACTTGCGGAATTGATAAAAATTCCTGATAAAGTTGAACAAAATTTTTATCTGGAAAAATTAGCTAATATTTTAGGGGTGCCGGAGCAGATTTTACGTGAATCCCTGCCTCACGAAAAAATCGCGGCAAGTCCGTCGTTGCCCGGAGAAAAAATCATTACCGCCGCCGCAAAAAAACGCCGCCCTCTTTTAGCTGAGAGATTTATTGCTTTGGTTTTTAAATATCCCAATCAATTATCCCTGGCTGTTCCTTATCTTGAGCCGTTTATGTTTCCGGAAGAGCCTTTCGGGGAAATTTACAAAAACTTAATTTTATACTATAATAAGTCTGTGGATAAAGAAGATTTAGAGAACGTAATGGTTAGTATTTCGGATGATCCAAATGAAAAAAAATATATTGCGAGCTTATTTCTTTTAGCGGAAAAAGATTTTGCCGAATTTAGCGAAGAAGAAATTGGTAATGAAATTTTGCAGAACGCAAAATCATTGCGTGAAAACTATATTAAAAACGAACGCCGGCGGCTGCAAGCTGAAATGAAAAAAGCGGAAGAAAATAAAGAACTTGGCCGAATAAAAGAATTGGCGGAAGAATTCAATCAGCTAATAAATATTTGAAGTAGAAGTATAAAATAGGGAGGGGAGTTTTGTAATTTGTCTTTGGCGGTTAAGGATTTGATTAAAATTTTTGAATATTTAAAATAAATGAAAACTAAAAAAGCGCGTCGGCCGAAGAAGAAAAGCAGCGCTAAAAAAATTAAAGTTAAAAAGCGCGTCGGGAAGAAAAAGATTGTTAAACGCGGGGAAAAAAATAAAGCGAAAAAAGCAGCGAGAGCTCTCACACCAAAAATTCTTCCGCCAAGCGAAGTAGCGACAAAAACTCTCCTGGACAAGGGTCGCATGAGAGGTTTTTTAACTGACTCGGAAATACTTTTTACTTTTTCTGATTTGGAAAACTATATTAAAAAATACGAAGAGTTTTTAGATAAAGTAGATGAGGTCGGAATTTCCGTGGTCGAAGTAAAGAGCGATATTTTGGGACGCGTTGAAGAAAGAAAAAAACTTTTAGCAGACATTGGAGTCAGTAAAGAAAAAAAGCGGCTAGACCTCGGTGATATTTCTACTGATTCTATTCAGATGTATCTCCGCGAAATCGGCAAGGTCCCCCTTTTAACAACCGAAGAAGAAATGGCGTTGGCTCGCCGAAAAGACCAGGGTGATCAGGAAGCGGCACAGAGGTTGATGGTCGCCAATTTGCGTCTTGTTGTTTCTATTGCCAAAAAATTCGTGGGAAAAAATTTATCTTTAGCAGATTTAATCCAGGAAGGGAATATCGGTTTGATGCGTGCCGTGGAAAAATTTGATCCGAGTAAGGGTTATAAATTTTCTACTTACGCGACCTGGTGGATCCGTCAGGCTGTCACGCGCGCCCTCGCTGATCAGTCAAGAACTATCAGAATTCCGGTGCATATGGTGGAAACAATTAATCGTTACCAGCAGGTGGCGCGGCAATTAATTCAGGATTTAGGACGCGAACCATTGCCGGAAGAAATTGCTTCGGAAATGGGCGAGGATGTGGAAAAAATCAGAAATTTAATTCAGATTTCGCAAGACACGGTTTCTCTTGATACTTCGGTTGGTGATGAAGATGAAGACAGTGTGCTTGAAGATTTTATAGAAGATTTTAAAAATGTTTCTCCGGACCGCGCCGCGGCGCTGCAACTTTTGCGCGAATATGTTAAAGAAGCAATTAAAGATTTGTTGCCTCGCGAACAAAAAATTTTGGAAATGCGTTTCGGACTTTCTGATGGAGTTTCGCATACCTTGGAAGAAGTCGGTGAAGAGTTTGGCGTAACGCGCGAACGTATCCGTCAAATTGAAGCTAAGGCGCTTGAAAAAGTGCAGGGATTTAAGGGTATTGAAAAATTAAGAGATTATTGATAAAGTATAAAACCAAAGTAATTTTGGTAATTTTTAAGATATTCCGGGGTAGCTCAGTGGCAGAGCGTTCGGCTGTTAACCGATTGGTCGTGGGTTCGAATCCCACCCCCGGAGCCATGTGGGATTTGCAGAGCCAAAAGCTCTGCTTTTCTCTTTATTTAGGCTCACTTTGACCGGTTCTAACCGGTTTGTTTTTATTTTCGCCCCGGAAGAGACGAGTTGCATGGGCAGGAGTGCATTTTGTACGTCAATCTCGAGTATTTTGTCTTTTAAGAGGAGGTTCGAACCGAGGCCGGCCAGAATGATTTTCTTGGCCTGAAGTCCTTTGTTTTCGAATGCTTCTTTTGCGTCTTCAGAGAATCTAATGACCCGGTTTGCAACATCGAGCCAGCTGTCTACGCGGTTGTCAGTGTCATTTAAAAGTTCCTGGAGTCTGGCTTTTTCCTGGGTCACCGTCGATTTCTTTTTGTTAAATTCTTCTTCAGTGATCTCCCCGGCAGCGCGCATATCAATCAGCGTGTCCAGCTTACGGACACACACCTCGTAATTCTTTTGTAGATTGTTAAGAATGTTATTTCTGTCGCTTGATTCTCTGCCGTTCTCGGCCCGGAGCCATGTCATAGCCCAGCTGTGGAATTCTGGCGGTACTTCAATGCCGGTCAGAGTTTTTGCTATCTGCTTTTCTAAATCCTTTATTTCAATGCATTGCTGACTGCACGGGCCTTTGCGCTTCGTGCAGTGGTAATAAGTATAATAATGTTCGCCACCCTGCTTATTTCTTTTAACTTTATTTTCGGCCGTAACCATACAGCCACACTCGCCACAGCGGATCATGCCGGTATAAGCGAAGACGTGCTTTTCGGGCTTTGGTTTTTGACCAGGATGGAGTAGCTGTTGGACGCGATCGAATTCTTCGCGCGTGATCATCGGTTCGTGTTTACCTTTATGCCAGTTACCACTACCTCTTGGCCATTCAAACCAGCCATAATAGAAGGGATTATAAAGCGTGCGATAGAAGCCGCTTCGGGCCAATTTCTTTAAACCCCATTGATTGACTGCGATCTCATGCACTCTTGGTGCGGTATAGCTCCCGCTCAAGACCATATCAAACATTTTCCTGATAATCGGGAACATTTTTGAATCTTTACGGATTGTCTTAAATCCTTTTTCTTTGTCGGGCGTGTTTAAATAGCCGATCGGAGCCGGACCGGGATGCCATCCCAATTCTACTTTGCGCCTCAACCCGCGCTTCACATCTATGCCTTTGTTGTCGTTTTCAAGTTTGGCCTGGCTGCAAAGCAGGTTAAGAAGGAATTTATCGTTGGGAGTATTTTTGAATGTCTGGCCCGGAGTCCGGATTTCAAGCAATTTGTTTTGATCCATGAGATAGATCAAATATCCGGTATCAACCGAGTTTCTTGAGAGCCTGTTTGGATGCCACGCAAGAATAGCATTGGCTTCACCTTTTTCTATCCGGGCGATTATTTCATTAAAGATTTTTCTGCCCGGGCCTTTGGCCGAGTATGATTCCTCAAACCGACTTACAATATTTAGTCTTTCTTTTTTAGCTAATGATTCAAGCTCACTTTTCTGAGAATCAATTGAGAGTACTTGTCTGTCTTCTTGTTCAGATGATTTTCTGGCGTAGAGGAAATATGTTATTTTTGTTAATTCCTCTGAGTTCATATTAGTTTTTAAATAAGTCGGTGGTGTTCAGGTAATAAATCAGCTTACCGCCACTCGATATTATTATTCTGGCGATTGGATGTTGCCAGGGATCGCCTGTTAGTCCATCTGGGAGCGAGACATTTTTATCTTCCCATCGCCATTCGTTTTGTGCGGGATTCGCTGCGCCTGCCTTGCTTGGAATATATTGAGGCTGGATGTCTGATCGGAGCATGAATTTTGTGTGTTCCGGGTCTCTGCCGAAATAAGCAAATGCAATCTGCTCAATCTCGGCTTTGGTCTTTAACGGAGTCTCAAGCGAACCATTATCAGGGCAATTGCCTGGCGTTGTGGCATTGCGTTCTATCGGGTAGACAATTCCAATCTCCACGACCTGATTTGTTTTGATCGTCACTTGGTATTGGTAGACTTCACATCGGTCATTGATATAATTCTTTTGCTGGAAAATGTAGACTGGGCGATACCATTCTTCGGGAGTGTCGGCTGTGAACCCGCCGTCATTTTGTTTGACGTTGCTTAAGACTGAGAAGTTTGCGGGATGTCTTTTTTGCGTTATGTATTCAAGCTCCAGATTCGGCTCTCCCATAAATGTCTTGATCGCAGATTCTGCTTTGGCGAGCTCGGCTTCGCTCGGAGGATTTTCATTGACGAAGATTCTCCCGTCAGGAGTCTGGCACTGGTCGGGATAATGTTTGATGGTCGGGAAGCCTGCTTTGTTGCATGCCTCGAATGTCGTTATTGAGGCTACATCAACGTTGCCTTTATTCTGCGGTACGTTGCTTAGAAGGTGATAAACTCCGTAACCTGCCCCAAAGACCGCTACAATGGCGATTACGGCGTAAATTATGGCTTTATTTTTCATATGTTTGTTCATTAATTATTTACTTAATATTGATTTCGGCCTTTCTACACACAACATGGGCCGAAGGTTTTAGGAAGTCAAACAAAACAAAAAGGGACGACCAGAGCCTGCGTCCCACAAGATTGAATTGCACAAGGCAACCAATTGTGGAGGATAGTCGCCCCTTTCAGCCCGCAATTGGGCTTCAAAAGAAGCAATTACCCTGTGCTTTAATTCAAACTTGTAGGACGCAATTCTATTTTATCTCATTTTCTTATTTTTCTCAATGAGCTTTTGGAATTCTTGCCATTTGTCTTCATCATCCAGCTGGTTTTCCAAATACCATTCCACAGCTTTATGAAGTCTCTTTCCGTGCTCTTTTTCTTCGGGAGTCAGTGGTCGTTGTTCTGGTTCTGTCTTTAATTCGCCTCTGGTGGTAGGTTTGCCAAGCTCGATCTGAAACATGTCCCAGACCATTTTCCATTCTGAAATAGTTGGTTCTTCATTTCCTCGAAGCCCTTTGAGAATTTTGTTAGTAATTCGGTCAAATATTTCAGCGATCCTATGGAGCTTTTCTCGCTTTATTTTTTTCGTCTTTTCTCGTAGAGCTTCCAAATCTTCCGCTATCTTCATTTCTTTTCTTTTTATCCATTGATATTTTATTGACCATTCTCCTATGGTGGTTCGCGCCGGAGGATTACCTAATTTCTCCATTAGAGCTTCAAATTCTGTCCGCCTTTCATCCGCCTTTGTCCGCCTCTCGATTCCTTGCCAAGCCTGAAGCAGTTTGTCGATGCTCCCGTATTCGCAATACAAAAGCCAAGCCGTGTATTGCTGCTCGGTTTCTTTTGGCATCTTTGAAGTTGTAGGTTGTTGATTCATATTTTTACGAGCTTGCTCGCCTTAATTAGGCAATCTTAATTATTTTTTATTATTTACTCTTTATTACTTAGGGGCTCATGGTGGTCCCGGGCCAGAGTTCAAATTGGTCTTCGACCGTGGACCAATTTGGTCTCCGGTACCGTAGAGGAGTTTTGGATTAATGCGATACATTGTAGCCGGCCAAGTACTTTCATCGGTAATATACGGTTTGATTTCTATCAATTTAAGTCTGACTAATTTAATTCGCGCTCTCTTACAGGTTGAACTGCCAAAACCCATGGTGGCAAATCCCAGTTTCTTTCCGTTTTTATCTGTAAAAGAATGATCTACATGCCAGAACCATCCATCTTTGTTAGCACAACGGTTATGTAAATGGCATAAAGCTGTAAAAAAACCGTGTTCGGCGTGAGTCAATGACCGGCATAATTTTTCATCATCAAAAATTTTATGCGGAGTGAAAAAACAATTAAAATGTTTTTCATTCGCTTCTTGTTGGTTCGTCTGGTCCATAATTTTCACTAAATATTTCAGCTACTTTTTCACTGACGGCCACTTCGACCTGTTGGCCGACCTCATATGTGATCGGATGAAAAATATTAATATTCTGACCCGCTACTTTACGTGTCGGATAAACCAACCTGTAATTGCCATCTGGCCTGCTGAATACTGCCACTGACCCCATCCAGAATTTTCCGTCCAGGACAAACGAAACGAACCCGAGGAGTCCGTCCTTGGGCTTAACGGGGTAGAATTGGATTTCGCTAATTATGGTTTGGTTTGAGGTCATGGCTTTTCACTACTTTTTTATTAAAGTCTTTTATTGAAGGTTCACCGATATAGGTGATTTTATAAAGATTAAAAAGATTGTTAGCGCGCAAAGAAGCCTCCTCGTCAGTGAGATTTACGCCGTAGCGTTTTTCGTATAATTCTTTGAATTGTTGGACTGCTTCTTGGGGCAACATAAAAGGCTGGCCCCAACTGGGAGCTAGCCTCTAATCTCGTCTTATCAAAATGTATGTCCTATCCAGGCGATTGCCTCAGAAGGGTATTAAATTAATTTATATAAATAAAAAGAGGCTACCACTTCTAATCATCAAGCAAAAAACACGTAGTGCTTAATGACAGAAGTCGTAGCCTCGTCTCACTTAGTTCCGATAAATCGGAACGCCGTCAGGCAAACTCCTATCTTACAGGTCCATAATAGCGGACCATAAAGGCCGCCGTCAATAGGGCCCCCTGTGGATAAATTATTCTGGCAAAAGCTGACAAAAACTTAGTTATAGATTTTTTTCAATTTCTCTGATATCCTGTAGTTATAAGGGATTTCTAATTTAGATAGGTTTATGAAGGTTATCAATACTTATTCATTTAAGGGCGGAGAGAAATTTCTCAAAGAAAAACACCCGAAAGAACTTCAGGAAGTTTTTAATGCAATAAAATCCTTGGATAGCACTATTTGTTTAACGAAGGAGAGCAAAGAAAAAACTAAAAAAGGACAAGTTCTCTTCTCGCCGGTGGACATGAATGATTATTTAAAACATGAGCTTCACAAAAAGGGTTGGACCGAGAAATCAAAAGACGGTAAGAAACGGGATTTCGTTGAGCCACGTCATGCTTTTGGTAAAGGCAGATTTCGTGAAATGGATGGAATAAAAAATAAAGTTGGGTTGGAAATTCAGTTTGGAAAATATGCCTTTATGGGTTATGACATTTTTTCTAAGATGATCATTTTCAAAAATCTCAAATATATCGAATGCGGAATAGAGATCGTGCCTAGTAGTGAGCTAGTAAAATTGATGTCTACCGGCGTTTCCTCATTTGAACAGCTACTTGTTGATTTTGAGAATCGAGGAGAAAGTAATATTGATATTCCGGTATTCGTTTTAAGTATCGGCTTGACCGATGAAGAAAAAACAAAATCCCAAACTCTTAGAGAGCTTTTCAAAACAAATAAAACAGAGGCTCTAGCAAAAATAAAACTTCGCAAATACAACGGGTCAAAGCCCGGGCCCAAATAGACTCTCACGAGCTTTCTTAAACTCATCTGGTAATTCAGCAAGCTTTACATTGCTGGTTGGTTGATAAACCGGTGTTCCCATCATCCGGCGGTTTAGTGTGCCATTTGCAGCTGCCTTGACTCTTTCTTCAGCAGTATCCAAATACCCCTTCATAATGTCCGATCCATATCCTTTGCGGTTATGAATCACTGCAGCGCAGATTGCGCTCCCTACGCCCAAATACGGATCAAGCACAGCATCTCCCGGGTTGGTCATGGATAATATCAAACGCTCTATAAGCTCAATTGGAAACTGGCATGGATGATTTGTTTTTTCCGGATGATTATTTTTGACGTTTGGTATATCCCACACATCTTCAGGGTTCTTTCCTAGGGGATTGCCTGATAAGGTTCCATACTTTTCATTTTTCTTAAAATTCTTTTTGCCTGGATACTTTTGGGGCACGCGGACAGGATCAAGGTTGAAAGTATAATTATCGCCCTTGGTAAACCAAACAATCGTTTCGTGTCGTCCTGAAAACCTCTTTGTACAATGTAGGCCGTGCCCAAATCGCCAAATAATTCTATTCCGTAATTTAAGACCTAGTTTTTTCCCTATAGCATAAATGAGCGCATCGAGCGGAAAGACCTCACCGTCTTTGCCGATATGATTTCCAACCTGCCAGCAAATACTGCCATCATCAGTAAGAATACGGATCGCTTCTTTTATAGTTTCTTCTTGTTCGGCCAGATACAAATCTAAATCTTTTCTTTTTTCGTATTCTTTGCCAATGTTGTATGGTGGTGAAGTGACGACAAGTTTTACGGATTTATCAGGTAATCCTTTCATAAGATCAAGCCGGTCACCATGAAAAAGTATCACGTCGGCATCTGTGGCTGGTTTATGAGAAATTTTAATTTTCTTTTGTGATAGCGAAAGGAGTTGCTGCGCAGTCTCTTTTTTTGGCTCTTGTTTGTTTGAGACCTCTATTCTTGGTTGACTTTCTATTACATCCAAAACTATTCCCTGGATAGCCAATGGAGTTCCTCTGTCTAAAATAATAGGTTCGATGGTTTTATTTGCCGGTTGTAAACGTATGTGCCCCTTTTCTTTATAGAATTTTTTTAAGGTAGTTTCTTGATTGTTTATAAGCGCGACAATTTTTTGGCCGTTTTCAGCTGTACTCTGATGTTTAACCAGGACAATATCTCCATCGTTAATATTCTCGTCGATCATACTGTTGCCAATTACTCGAAGGGCATAAACTTCACCATGCGCCGGTAATTTTGTTTTGGGTACAGCAATAAATTCATTTTGCTGAATTGCTTCAATCGGTTCTCCGGCCGCAATTGTTCCAAGTAGAGGAATTTTAATCATTGTTTCTGGTTCGCTCACATCAATTGACCGGGCATTATTGCCGGCCTTTTTTAGGTATCCTTTTTCGGCAAGAGCTTCAATGTGTTGATGAACAGTAGATACAGCGGAAAGCTTAAGCCCACTACATATTTCCTCTAGAGTTGGGGGATATTTCTTCTTTTTTACGAACCCCTTAATGAAGTCTAAAACTTCTTTTTGTCTTTTTGTAATTGGTATAGGCATAATGGATTGATGTTTTTAAAACTAAGTGATATATTTATAGTATACCGAAAATCTTACGAAAATGGAATACCCTCTATTGTGAATAATTATTTAAATAATTTATGAAGTGGATAACAGCAGGAGATATTAAAAATTGGATAACTAGCAATCAACGACATTGTGCTCAGACGTTGCCGGAACTTATCCGCCGTCTTGTTTTTGCTACTGCTCCAACCATTGAAGAAATTGAGTTTCCTAGTGGTGACAGCGTTGCAAATCCCGGATGGGATGGTCGTTTAAAAACACCCGTAGCTTCTACTCTTTTCCCGACAGGAAGTTCTGCTTGGGAGATCGGAACAGAAGCTTCGCCAGGTAAAAAAGCAGAAGAGGATTACTTAAAACGCACTGCCGATCCTTTAGGGTTTACCCAGAAAGATACCAGTTTTGTTTTTGTTACTCCCAGAGCTTGGCCTGGTAGAGTAAAATGGCAAAACGAAAAAAGAGCCACTGCCGCTTGGAAAGATGTCAGAGTAATTGCTGCCGATGCTATTGAGCAATGGCTTGATTTAGCTCCAGCCGTGGCTCTATGGTTGGGCAGACAAATTAAGAATTTATCAGATAACATTCGTGATATAGAAGGTTTTTGGGAAGAATGGTCAGCTGCAACAAAACCTAAAATGACAACGGAGATTGTTATTGGCGGCCGCCTTTCAGATATGGAAAGGATTCAGCAATGGATAGCCAAAGGTCCTTCGATTCTTGAGGTCCGCGGAGATTCTCCCGATGAACCATTTGCATTCTTGTATAGTGCGATTGCAAACCTTCCTGAAAACGAAAAAATACGAGCCCTGTCTCGTTGCGTATTAGTTGAAAACATTAACCAGCTAAGGTCTTGTGCTACTACTTTCCAGAATTCTCTTATTATAGCCGCTCCGGCAGAGTGCCGGGAAGCAGCAGGTTTTGCAGTTGAAAAAGGTCATTATGTTTTTCTTAGCGCTGATTCTAAATCAATCGATTTTCGAAGCAATCTTTTTGAATTATCCCGTCCTAGACGCGAAATAATTGAGAAGAATTTAAATAAAAATGGTCTATCTGAAGTAGAGGCTCAACGTATAGCACGTGATATGGGCAGAAGTATTCCGGTGCTGCGTCGGCATCTATTTTTATCCAGTGCAAAGGCCCCAACCTGGGCGGAAGAAACCTCAGCCAGGGTTTTATTGCCTGTTTTATTTGTTGGTTCTTGGGACGAACGCAAGGACGGAGATAGACAAGTTATTGAGCTTTTATCAGGAGAATCGCACGATAAATTTATTGAAAAATTAAAACCATTTCTTTCAACTGATGACGCTCCAATACGTAAAGTCGGGAGCATTTGGATGCTTAAATCTCCACTGGATGCATGGTTTATGCTCGCACAGCATTTGACTGAAGCTGATTTGAAGCTATTTGAACGAGCGATCCTTTCAGTTCTTACTAAGACAGACCCAAAATATGAATTGTCTGCTGATAAACGATGGGCAGCGGGAATCTACGGTAAATCAAACCCTTACTCAGAATGGCTTAGAACCGGTATAGTGGAATCATTAGTCCTAATTGCGGTATATGGAAATCGTTCCTCGCATATTTCATCTACACAAACCTTTGCTAATCAAGTAGTCAAAGAAGTTTTTGCTAATGCAGATAAATGGGAGACTTGGGCATCTTTGAAAGACGTCACTCCACTTCTTGCTGAGGCTGCCCCAGATGATTTTATGGAGGCCACAGAACAACAAATAAAAAAATTTCCAGCTCTTTTTCAGGAATTAATGACTGACGAGGGAGGTATATTTGGTGACTGTAAACATTCTGGCTTACTTTGGGCATTAGAGGGTATGGCATGGAGCTCAGAATATTTTTTTCGCGCAGTGAATTTGTTATTTGATCTAGCCAGAATTGATAAGGGCGGCACCTGGAATAATCGAGCCATAAATAGTTTGAAAGATATTTTTGTTCCTGGGCTTCCACAAACGTATGCAACACCAGAAGAACGTTTGGCTACATGGGACACAATAACTGTTAAAGATTCGCAGACTGTTTGGAAATTCGCTCAGCATTATTTTGGGGATGGTTCTATGAGCGAAGCACACCGGTTTCGCTGGCGCGATATGGGTGGCAATCGCCGTGGACTTGAGCCAGAAGGCAATGAGACTCATCAGAAGTATGTGGCTGGATTAATACCGAAACTTACCGATTTAGCATGTTCAAGAGAGAATCTTATTTCATCCGTCGACGAATTTACGCGACTACCTTTAGAAATCAGGGAAAAACTTTTAAATACACTCGAAGAAGCCGATATTAATTCATTTTCAAGGGAAGAAAAAATTAGGTTGCTCCAATGTATTAGAGAGGCGTGTAATTGGGTCAATAGCTATGGAGATGATGAAAGAAAAAAACAAGTCCCTGCTCTATATCGAGTGCTTGAAAAATTCCAACCCGAAGACATACTGGACCGTGTTGGCTGGCTTTTAAGTGATCCATGGCCACGATTACCCGAGGGGGAGCCAAAAGGATATGACGCAAAGGATACCACTATAAATGCGAGTCGAGAAAAAGTGGCTCGTGAGGTACTCGACAAGGCATCCTTAGAGCGAATTATCGAATATGCTGGAACGATCCAATACGTAGGAGTTCTTGGTCATGCGCTCGGTAAAGTAATCTGTGACGAGGAAGAGGATGCAAAAAATTTAGATGGGATGATCGACCGAATTGGCGATGCATCGCTTCTTATCCGAGGATACGCACTTGGAAGAGTTGAGGTCGCTGGACCAGGATGGGTTGAGCAGCAAATCAAACGTTTAAAAACCAAGGGGAATTATTCATCTGAAGCGTGTGCGCTTTTGTATCTTGGATTACCAGAAAACGCGGAAACCTGGTCAGCCGTTAACTCCCAAGGTAAAGAGGCCGAGGAGGCTTATTGGAAAATTGCAAGCGGTTATTCTAGGGCTGACAAAAGCGAGGAAGCACCTATTGCTATTGAAAAACTACTCGATGTAAAACGGCCAGAGGTGGCATTACGGATTGCGGGCGATCCCAAGTTATTACTTCCAAGTATATTACTTAAACGATTACTCGAAGAGATTTTAAAGCTTGAGGATAAAAAGTTAAAAGCAGGTGTAATGGAGGAATATCATTTGGGTCATGTTTTCGATCAGCTCTATAAAAATGATGATCTCTCCATGGAAGAAATGGTTAAATTAGAATGGCCTTTCGCTGCTCTTTTTGACGATTTAAAACG
This sequence comes from Patescibacteria group bacterium, assembly GCA_041650995.1. Lineage (NCBI taxonomy): Bacteria > Patescibacteria group bacterium. The sequence continues at coordinate 301,644 of JBAZJZ010000001.1, read as the reverse complement.
ATATACTTCATCATCTACTGCGATTCATAGATTATTACAAAAAGACCCAGGTTTTTTTGCCCAATTAATTTCATTTATTTACAGGCGAGATGATCGTGCGCCCGATCCGGAAAAAGAAAAAGTGGATGATATATTACTTGAAAGACGAGCACGTGTTGCCCGCGAAGCACTAGACTCTTGGTATCTATTGCCGGGCGTAAAAAGTGACGGAAGTGTCGATGAAAAAGAATTGACTGAGTGGGTCGAATCTGCCAGGGAGAAATGTGCCGAAACAAATCACACAATCGGTGGCGATTTACAGATAGGCTTTATACTAGCCCATGCACCCAGCGATCCAGATGGAGTATGGCCTCATACAGCCGTAAGAAACCTTATAGAGAAGCTCAATAGTAAGACGATTGACGAACATGTTCAAGTTGAAATATATAATAGCCGAGGAGTCACTTCTCGCGGATTAATGGATGGAGGAAAGCAGGAGCGTGAATTATCTCAAAGATATAAGGCTATGAGTGATTCTGTAAAAAATAGATGGCCAAGAACTGGAGCATTGCTTAAGTCTATTTCTGAGTCATACGAAAACGAAGCTAAAGGTCATGATATCGAATCAGATTTAACAGATTTACGTTGGGATTAATTTTATGCAAATAGTCAATTGGTTAAATAATAATAGCGGTTTTGTTCAGGCAGTTGCTACTTTACTGCTAGTGGTTATAACGGCCTATTATGCATGGCAAACGAAACGCACAGTTCAGCTGATGTCTAAAACTGAGGAGGAAAATAGACGTCCTCGGATAGCAGTTTTTATTGCTCAAAGGGAAGATTGGCTGAATTTGATAGAGTTAGTGATCGGTAACTACGGGAACGGAATCGCTCGAAATATTTCCTTTATTGTGGACGGAAATTTGACCCTTTTTAATGAGAAGGAAAATCTTAACGAGATCGAAATTATAAAAAACGGTCTTCCCACCCTCGCTCCTCAACAAACTATAAAAATTCCCTTACTCTCTTTGGTAGGTAGAGTAGACGACCTGCAGAAAAAAGATGTGACCATCTCGTTGGAATATAGTGATCACTCCCTTGAACATACTTATAACGATAAATACCTTATGGGTTTTAAGAGTTTAGTTGAACGGCAGCTTGGTACGCCACCAATTTACGAGATGGCAAAAAATATTGAAGGGATCAATAAAGGGGTAGAGAAAATTTCGCGTGAGATAGAACGTCATAAGAATTAATAGTTCAGTGGGAACTTTCCTTCCAGCATATCTACGGCTGCGTCCAGTTCGTAGGAGCGCCATATATCATATAAAAACGATTCCTGTTATAATATAGATGGAATTTAAAATAATTAAACTAACAATAAAAATATGAAAGCAATAAAATGGGTTGCCAGAATACTTGCATTGTGTATTTTAATCTTTACCTTGCCGTTTTATTTCGGCTACGGCAATCCTTTGCCGTTTGCCAAGCCGGATTATTCATTATGGGAAAATGTCGCGCTGGCCATGATGCCACTGGTCTTTATCGGCTTGGTTTTGGGTTGGAAATATCCCAAGGCAGGAGGATTTCTTGTGATCATTCCTATAATAATCGGTTTTGTTGTCGGACTTTTAACGGACGCAAACTTCAGCGTTAATTTGCTTA